>NZ_CEYIHJ010000061.1:3428-8608 GCF_982836095.1 Kosmotoga sp. | reverse complement strand
AACGAACGAGATGATAAAAGAACTTTTCAGTACTAAAGAACTAAAAGAACTCTTTAAAGCGGATTATTATTTGAAACACGTGGATACTGTCTATGAACGTTTTACATTAAATTGATATTCGTTGCAAGCGTTTTGGAAAGCGGTATATCAACATTTGTAAAGTCCCTATCATAAGTCTGTTGCATTTTTTAGATTGGTTTTATGGTAAAATCACCCTTGAAGATTTGTAAAGCAACACTTAGAAGGGACGCAGCTTACCTGCAAAGGAGAGTGTGAATGATCCCAGAATTTTTTTCACAACATAAAAAGTCAATACCATCCTGGAGAATAGAGGTGTTTATTGCACTGATCTTCGATACCTTACGGGATGGATTTTCAGTTTTTGAGGGACAGAGGAATCTGTCCCTTTTATTTTGCCAAAATTTTGGGAGGAAAGGAGGAAAAACGTGAACTTGAAAAATATCCACACGATTATCGAACCCGCTCAATTCGAGAAAATTCTCAAAAGAATGTACTTTGAACTCATGGAAAAGTTAAAAGATTCAGAGGATTTTGCAGTCGTAGGAATCCAAACGGGTGGGGTGTATCTTGCAGACCGACTTAAAAGGATAGCCTTTGAACATGGGCTTAAGCTCCCCACAGGAAAGGTGGACATTACCTTTTACCGTGATGACACTTTCTATCGCTTGGAACAACCCCATGTAAAAGAGACACAAATTGATTTTGAAGTCACCGGTAAGACAATCATTCTATGTGATGATGTAATTTTCACCGGGAGGACGGTCAGAGCTGCTATTGATGAAATCTTCGATTACGGCAGGCCCCGGAGGATAGTTCTCGTTACCTTTATCGACAGAGGGCATAGGGAGTTGCCAATACAACCAGATATATGCGGCAAAGTGGTTCCCACCAGGATGAAAGAACAAATAATTGTGCATTTCAAAGAGCAGAACGGTACCGATAGGGTAGAAATTGGGGTGATGGAATGAGCATGGTTGGTCGTGATGTTTACGATGTAGACGTTTTCAATGTAGAGGAGGTTTATCAGCTATTTGAGCTTACAAAGCACTTCAAAGGTATATTGAGCAGGAAGGTGAAGAAAGTGCCAGCACTGCGAGGCGTAACTGTCTGTACGGCCTTTTTTGAGAACAGCACGAGAACAAAGATCTCTTTCGACCTCGCAGCTAAGAGATTGGGTGCTGATACAGTTGCCTTTTCCGCTTCCTCCTCTTCTTTAAAAAAAGGAGAATCCTTAAAGGACACAATTTTGACTCTGGATGCTATGGGAATTGATCTCTATGTAGTGCGCCATAGCGAGCCCGGTACTCCAAAGTTCATCAAGAAATACACCAAAGCCACTGTAATAAACGCTGGTGATGGGTTTCATGCGCACCCAACTCAAGCACTGCTGGACAATTACACTATCTGGGAAAAGAAGGGGAAAATAGACGGATTGAAAATCTCTATTGTTGGCGATATTCAACATAGCCGTGTGGTGCGTTCAAACATAAAACTCATGAAAATGCTTGGAGCTGAAGTGACCGTGTGTGGTCCAAAGACTTTAATGCCTCTGGAAATAGAAAAATCAGGAGTCAAGGTTAGCTATGACATAAATGAAGCGATCGATGGGGCAGATGTAGTTATGGGTCTGAGAATGCAGCTTGAAAGACAAACCAGCGGGCTCTTTCCAACACTTGAAGAATATCATAAACTCTATGGAATTACAAAAGATAGGCTTTCACATGCAAAACCCGATGTGATCTTCATGCACCCGGGACCTATGAACAGAGGTGTCGAGGTGGACGACCATGTTGCGGACTTTGAGAGAAGCGTTGTTCAAGAGCAGGTTACCAACGGTGAAGCTATACGAATGGCTCTCCTTTATTCGGTACTTGGAGGGAGGATGGAGGAATGAGGTATCTAATAGAAAACGGCGAGGTATTGATTGAAGGAAAATTCCAGCGGAAAAACATTGTTGTGTATGGGGAAAAATCACAGACATAATTGAAAACAACCCTCATGACTTCAATGGCAAAAGAATAGATGCGAAAGGTCAACTCATCATTCCCGGGCTTATAGATATGCACGCGCATTTAAGAGAACCGGGATACGAGTACAAAGAAGATCTTGAAAGCGGTTTGAAGGCGGCACTTAACGGAGGGATAACAACTGTTGCATGCATGCCTAATACCAGACCTTCACTAGACAGCCCTGCTGCTGTTCATAGCCTAAAAGAAAAGGCAAAGGTACTTAGCCTGGCTAGACTGGAAGTCATTGCTGCAGCCACCAAGGGTAGGGAAGGAAAGGAATTGACGGAAATGGGGACCCTGGCACAAGCTGGTGCGATAGGTTTTTCGGATGATGGGGATCCCATATGGGATCCGCACATAATGAGGAGAGCACTGGAATACGCCTCGTCCTTTCACCTCCCTGTTATAGATCATTGTGAAGAAAGGGCACTTTCAAGAGATGGCTCAATGCGTGAAGGTTACTATTCCAATTACTATGGAATTTACGGTATCCCGGATGCTGCTGAATCCGTAATGGTTGCTAGAGATATAGATCTTGCGAATTTAACAGCTGGTTGGGTCCATATAGCCCATGTTTCTACGGGGAAATCGGTGAATCACATAAGGCATGGAAAGGGAAAAAGAGGAAAAATAAGCGCTGAAGTCTGTATCCACCACTTACTCTTTACGGATAAAGACCTGGAAGATTACGATCCAGCGAAAAAGTTAAATCCTCCCTTTCCAACAAAAGAGGATCAGGAAATGCTCTTAGAAGCCCTGATGGATGGAACCATAGACATTATAGTTACCGACCATGCACCGCATGCCAATTGGGAAAAGGAAGTGGAATTTCAGCGGGCACCTTTCGGGATTATAGGCCTTGAAACCCTGTTACTGCAGCTTTTCAAACTTTCCAGGAAAAAGACACTAGCCTTCGAAAAATTGCTTGAGAAAGTCACTTCGGCTCCTGCTAAACTCTTCAACCTTGCAGGCAGAGGAAGAATTGAAAGGCATTATTATGCAGATCTAGTTCTCTTTGATCCGATGGATGATACAACCCTAACGAACAGCTATTTCAGATCAAAGGCCAGAAACACACCATATCTTGGGAAAACGCTTCAAGGGAAAATAACGCAGGTCATGTGTGGTGGTAAGCTTGTTCAAATCTAAAATCAAGTGGATTAAGAAGTCGGAAAACGAAGCACTAATTCTAATAGCCCTTGATGGGACCTTTGGGTCCCTTCCGGGGCAATTCTTCATGCTGAAATCCGGGGATTTTCCCGTTACTCCACGCCCCTTTTCGGTTTACTTTGAAGATGAAATCAGAGGAGAAACGCTTTTTTTGCTAAAACCTCGGGGATTGCTAACAGAAGAAGCGCTGAGCTGGCAAATAGGGCATGAACTCAAACTAAAGGGTCCTTTGGGTAATCCCATACCTGTAATAGAAGGCGCAAATCTCGTAGCTGGCGGAAGCGGTTATGCACCTCTTCATTTTTACGGGTCAAAATACGGGTATAAAAATTTTTATCTGGGAACTACATCGAAAGAAGAAGCCGATTTTCTAAATAATCTACCAAACCTTAAAATCACCTGCGGACCTATGGTTGTTACGGAACGCTTTTTTCAGGACAACAACGAAGGAGCGGTCATAGCCTGCGGCCCTACACCGATGCTGCAACACCTATCAGAGCAATATCACGGGGGATCCGTGTATGTTTCTATTGAAGAAAGAATGGCATGCGGCACAGGTATGTGTGAAGGCTGTGCGGTAAAACTCAAGAGTGGAGAAATCAAGTTTGTATGCAAAGATGGCCCACTTTTTGATGGGAAAGAGGTGGACTGGCAATGGCTAACTTGACTCGGGAAGTTATGGGTATAACCTTCAAAAACCCCGTGGTCATTCCTTCAGGCCCTGGTGGCTTTGGGTTGGAGATGGAAAAGGATGTTCTTTCAAAGATAGGGGCTTTCACTATAAAGAGTGTCACGCTTGAACCTAAAGAAGGCAATCCATCCCCCAGACTCGTTGATGCAGGTTATGGCCTTATAAACTCAATCGGGCTTCAAAACCCCGGAATAAAAACGTTTCTAAATACCATTTACCCAAAATTGCTACCCTTTCCTACTAAGCTCTTTTTCTCAATTGCTGGAAATTCGCCTTGTGAATTCAGGGAAATGGCTGCTGTTTTGAATGGAGTTGAAGGTTTTGATTTGCTGGTGCTGAACCTATCATGTCCTAACGTAGAAGATGCCAATACACTTTTGGGAGCCAATCCAGAATCGGTGGCAGAGATATTGAAACAGGTGAAAACAGTTTTCACTACCAGACCGGTGACAGTGAAATTACCTCCTGAAATACCGGATTTTCCTTCCGTGATAAGGGCATGCGAGAACAATGGAGCTGACGGATTGGTGCTGTTCAACTGCATAACAGGGGCAAGATTTGATATAGAAACCGGGAAACCATTCTTGAAAAGAACCTATGGGGGGTATTCAGGCCCGGCAGTCAAACCTATTTATCTGCGAAAGATTCATTTGGCGCGACAGTTAACCAAACTACCGATTATAGGCATGGGTGGTGCTTACAAATGGGATGACATTTTTGAATATCTCCTTGCGGGAGCTGAACTCGTTGGCTTTGGCCTTAGAACCATGGTTGACCCGCTGGAAGTTGCTGAACTTCCCGAAAAAGCACAAAGCTGGCTTTGCAAACACGGATTTGCTGATCTTACAGACTACCTATTGAAAACACGAAAGGGGGAATTAAAGTGAGCTTTGCTGAAAAACTGATGAACTTACGAAGGAAGAATGCCTCACACCTTTGCGTAGGACTGGATATAGATCCTGAAAGAATAGAACAAGACCCTGTGAGTTTTGCCAGAAAAATAATAGCAAGAACCAAAGATCTTGTATGCGCTTACAAGGCTAACCTGGCCTTTTACCTTGCTATGGGAGAAAAAGGAATAGAAATCTTAATAAATGCAGCAAAAATACTGGTAAAAGAAGGCTATCTAATTAAACTTGATATTGTTGGATCAGGGCCAATTGAAAATAGCATAAAAGAATATACGCTTAATAAAGAAGGGCTAAAAATTAAAATTTGGGGCTATCTAAATCATGGCGCTAAAATGAATTTGGTTTTCGATAAGGCAGATATATTTGTACTACCATCAT
>NZ_CEYIHJ010000061.1:0-3418 GCF_982836095.1 Kosmotoga sp. | reverse complement strand
TTGGATACTCGATGCAAAATTTGGAGACATAGCCAACTCTTCCTCTCAATATGCAAGATTTGCGTATGAAGTTATGCAAGCGGATGCCGTAACATTGAATCCCTATATGGGGTTCGATGCAATAGAGGCCTTTGCAAAATATGAGGGTCGTTACGCTTTTATTTTGACTTTGACCAGCAATCAGAGCGCAATTGATTTTCAGATTCATGATGATTTGTCTTTAAAAGTCGCAAAAAAAATCGGTGAATGGAGAAGAGATTATAAGAATCTTGGAATGGTTCTTGGAGCTACCCAGGGTGAAAAGCTAATGACTTTACTTGAAGAAAATGATGGCTTTGCTCTCGTCCCTGGAATAGGCTCTCAGGGTGGAAGTGTGGATTTTTTACGGGATAGCGAACATTACGAGAGGCTGATTATAAACGTTTCAAGATCCATAATCTACGCAGAAAACATAAGAAAGAGCTGCGAAGAATTCTATCGTTTAACGTACTCAAAATAGGGAGGGATTTATGTGAACGATAAAGAAGCTATGGAAATACTCTTATCCCTTGGCGCGGTATTAAAAGGGCACTTTCTTCTTAGTTCGGGGAAGCATAGTGACACGTATATCCAATGTGCAAAACTATTTCAATATCCTGAATATAGTGAATTGTTTTCAAAGAAATTGGCTGATGAATTTACCGCTGATAAAATCGACGTTGTTATTGGACCAGCACTCGGTGGTGTGGTTTTGGCCTATGAAATGGCAAAACAGCTTAACGTTCGTGGAATATTTGCAGAAAGAACCCAGGGGCAAATGCAACTGAGAAGGGGCTTTGAAATAAAAAGAGGAGAAAAAGTCCTCGTTGTTGAAGATGTTGTCACTACCGGAGGCTCAACAAGGGAAGTAATGCAAATTGTAAAAGAACTGGGAGGGGAAGTCATGGGCATCGGTAGCATTGTTGACCGAAGCAATGATCAAGTGGATTTTGGGGTAAAGTTTAGATCAATTTTGAAAATCAATGCTATTGCCTATGAACCCCAAACATGCCCACTTTGCGAAAAAGGGATACCGATAGTAAAACCGGGAAGCAGGGAAAGAAAAAAAGCTAAGCATCAAAAGTGAATAGCGGGTTAAAAGCGGATTTGGGTTCTAGTTGTTAGGCCTTAGTAAAAATCCAGACCCAAAACCCTATATCCTAAACACATTCTTTTGTTTATATCGTTCCACCAGTTAATACCCTGGTAAGCATCATTTTTTTAAATTCATAAATAGCGATATCTGTTGTAGTTATCCCTATGTTTCTCAGTCCTATATTTTCGGACATTTGAATTAAGGTGAATGTTATTAGCAAAAAAGAGAAAAAACAAGAAAAGAGAAGAAAAAAAACAAGTAAAGAATAAAAAATAAAGAAAGAACAAGAAAAATAAGATAAAACGATATTCTTATTTATGAAATATATTTGTTATACTTACTTGTGTTGAATCAGATCCATCTGATCTGTACCGAAAGCAGGGATTCTTATGAAAATGGTTCAAAAGTACATTCATTATACTCACACTGCACGTATGTAGGACCTTTTTGGTTTGATGAATGTGAAAAGGTGGAGACATTTTCAGGGCATGGCTTAATTACCGGGACAATTAATTTCACCCTTAATAGCGGTATTTTTGAAGGTGTTTGTTTGGTTGATAAGTCTTGCACGTGCAATTGATTCGTGAATGGGAGGTGAGAGAAATGACAAAGCGTATCATTTTCATTACTTTAGTGATGATACTGCCATTATTGCTGATTGGGAACACTATTGTTGCTTATCTTCCAAGCGTTATAAACTGGAATACCGGGTCTTTTTCTCAGGACGTGGTGTTATCTGCTAAACAGCCAACTGAATTACCCATTACACCAGAATCAAAATTCCTTTTTGGAGAGATAAGTGTTGGAGCCAGACAGCTTAGCATTATGCTCCTCGACGGACCGTCACCAACTTTATGGGTGGATGCAAACAATAATGGTAGTTTTATTGTTGACGGTCCCGCGGAATGTTATTCGAGAAAAACGAAAGGAACTCAGGATATGTATTTCTGGAAAAAGGAAGTGACAGTTTATTATGATGTCGATGGAAAAGAGCATTCAAGTGACGTGCTTTTACGTTTTATAGGAACAAAGTTTGGTTTTTTTGGAAAGTATACATTGAGCTACTGGTTTTCAAGTCACCGCGAAGGGGTGCTTGAAGTTTCGGGAAACATTTATAAGGTGATTCTTTTTACAAAAAGAACAGATGGGGATTACAGCGTATTGGATGACATTCATTTCGGTATAGACCGCAACCTGGACGGAAAGATCAATCCATCAGTACCATCACCGGAAGTTTACAATGCAAAAGTTGTAATACCTATTGGTGGCAAAAACTACAGGATATTTTCTATTTCTCCTGCCGGCGCGAAGGTTGTTTTAGAAGCTGTGGATGAAGCTGCAACAATTAAGCCATTCCTTGAAGTCGGATACAAAGCCCCGGCTTTTACAGCAAAAGATCTTCTAGGAAGAGAAGTATCGATTCCGGCAACAGACGTAAAAGCAACAATTCTTGTTTTAAGCTCTTATAAGCCTTGTGAGATAGCTTCAAGAAGAGAAGACAGCTGTTACAGCTGTAGTAATGTCTTTACAGACACAAACAAAGCCAGATTGTACCAACTTCTACACGTTGACTATTATCTGAAAGAATTCTATACAAGTTCAATAAAAATAGTATGGTTGCTTACTGGTGAAGAATATGATGAGTTATGCCCTGAAGATATGGAGTGGCTCTATGTGGTAAACGATAGAGAGATGCTTTCACTGTATGGATACCCAGCAGCTGAAAGAATATTTGTTATAGATAAAGATGGAATCATAAGAGCAACAGATGAATACTGGATTGATGAAAAATCCTGGTTGTCGGATTATCCTCAAGGTGGTCAACTTATGCTTACGTTTGAAGACATAAAAGCCATTCTTAAAGATATATTTCTGCAATAACACGGAAAACGACTTCACTCCTGACGCAGAAAACAAGGGTATAGCATTTATTCCTTTTTAATAGCGAATCTTTTTATCTCATTTTATTAGGGTGTCTCAAAAATCAGTAACAACCAACAATATCAGCAACCTTTCTGTGAGGGCGATTGTTCAAGATATTGAACATAACACAAAGGTTGTATGCCAAAATGGCCAAACCCAATATCGCATAATAATTCCTGTTTCTCACATACCAGATGTATTCCAGATTGAAATACTCTTGTAGAATGTTAATCGTTCTCTCTATCTCCCAACGGTTTTTATACTTCTCCGCATATATTTGCCTTAATTGAATGCCTAACCAACGAGCCTGACTCTGCTTTTCCAGCGATATACCTTTCCTTTTGTTTGTATCTATCACTGGTATCATGCTACTACGATCAA
>NZ_CEYIHJ010000060.1:0-9915 GCF_982836095.1 Kosmotoga sp. | reverse complement strand
AGAATTTGATATATATTGAGTTTTTAAAACAGAAACAGCCCCGCTATGGGGCTGTTTCTGTGTTCAAGACGGGGAATCTTTGAACAGGGGTGGGGTTAGCATGATTTCTATATCATCGGGACATTGAATTCACCGGTGGTTATTGTAGCAGGAAACAAGGACTTTTGGCTTAAAAGAGTCTTACCAGTTTTACGAGCTTGTTTAACTTTTGTGAGACTTTTCACATTTTTTTAAAATTCCTCATCCCCTTGACTGAAAAGCTTTTTAATGGCAGCATAGTAATGAATCATGAAGATGGAGGGATATGATGCGTGTTGTATTAACGCTTGGTGGGCTAGAAACCGTACAAAAAGCACATAAGGTAGCCGATGCGGTAAAGAGATTGCTAAATTGTGATGTTGTCATGGAAAGAAACAAGGCGATAGTTGAGCTTGAATCTCTTGAATCTCTGGAAAGCGTTGACGTGGAAATAAGAAAGTTTGGTTGTAGTATTTTAAAAGTAGAAACGAAAAATTGAGGGTGGCTTTTAGCCACCCCATTTTTTCAACGTTTCAAAGAAGAAGCGCCAAAGACATATGAAAAGTTTGTGTTATCATTAGCATAGATGGGGGTGATATCTTGATGAAAAAGTTGTATAAATCCAGAAAAAACAAGGTGATTGACGGTGTTTGTGGTGGATTAGCCGAATACCTTGAAGTCGACGCAACAGTAGTCAGGTTACTCTGGGCTCTTACAGCTTTTGTGTGGGGTGTTGGTATTCTTTTATATATTCTTGCAATGATAATCGTCCCACGTGAACCCGTAAGTGATGAAGAAAGCGAAAAGGAAGAACCCTTCGAGGAAAAAAGCCCAAATACCAGGGGAAAAACATGGAATGCTGAAAGCGGCGGAAAGCTTTTGATAGCAATTGTTGTAATTGTTATCGGTCTTTTTTTGTTGCTTCCTGGTACCTTCAGCGTCTTTTTCTGGAAGTTCATGCTGGGGCTTATGTTGATTGCCGGCGGTGGTTACATCATCTTAAAATCATTGAGGAAAGAGTAGGATTATGAGATTCGCTCTTGGCTTGTTTCTTATTTTCATAGGCATTTTTATCGTTCTCGGATATTTCAGCCTTGGTTCTCTGCCTAATTTCATTGACAATTTCACATCGACATGGCCTTTGATACTGATTTTTATTGGAATCAGCCTTCTTTCAGGAATAAAGGGGTTAAAATGGCTGAAGTACGTCAATGCCATACTTATACTTGGGTACCTGTTTTTCCTTCTCCTGTGGCCTACTCCCATTAGTTTCACTTATCAATCAGGTACGCGTGACCTGCTCACCAAAGGAGTTTTAAGCCAAGACACTGTGGTAGAGTTGAATATAGATTCCAGCATATGCACCGTGAACATAGAAAAAGTTGAAAGTCCTGCAGAAAACTCAGCTGGTGTTATCGAATATGAAATCTCGGCTGGTGACGGATTTTATGTTAATGAGAATAGTCAAAATAACGTTGTTCAATATAATATAGGAATTAAACACACATGGATCCAGCGTGGAAGAAACAGCTTGATTATCAAACTATTTCCAGGCATTCTTTATAGGATAACTCTGAAGGGTGGTGTCCTCAAAGGCAATTTAGACGTATCCGGGATAATGCTAGACAGCATGATGATAAATGCCGGTGTGATGGATTTTGATATATCCGTTTCAGATGTGTATCCAATGTCGCTGAAAGCAGAAGGTGGCGTTGGGAAATTCCGGGTTTTTCTTCCTCAAGAAGTTAAAGTTCAGGTTGATATGAACGCCGGTTTAAAAAAGCTCATCATGCGTAATTATGAGGAAACAACCGGTAGTGCAGGTGAAAAAATAATCGGTAATATTTTAGCGAAAGTGAAGAGCTTTTTAGTGTTCAATACCGGTATACTCTGGCTTGAATTTTCAAATTAAAACTCTCAAGGCTTTTGGTTTAACGCTTATCTTCAAGGGTAATGTACCTATGATTTCTCCGTCTATCTCAAACATAACTTTCCTTCCATCAGCTGAGTGAATTTCCGCATATTTCGCCGGGGTTTCAAAGACAGTTGGCACGCTTATATGCTGGCCTTTATATATCTTTGGAAAATGATACAACAACCTCAATTTACTCATTTTTTCAATACCCATTACATCTAATTTGCCATCATCAGGCACAGCTGAAGGACAGGCTTTCATACCACCACCGAAAAACTTTCCATTTCCAAAGGCTACAAGGAAGCAGTTTATCGGTCTTTCTTTTCCATCAATGTTGAGACTTAGAGAATAGCTCTTTGCCTTTATAAATTCGATGAGAAAAGACATCAAATAGGTTAACTTGCCACGCACTTTTATCTTTGATTTGTTCATTCTCGCAGTAACGTCAGCATCAAAACCCGCACCAATAACGTTGATGGCATATCTTTTCTGTTGTTTTCCTTCAAAATTTCTGTACTCAACTTCTAATACATCGCTCAAAAACACATTATCTCCAGCGATTTTTTTTACCATGACTTCGTAATTATTGGGAATGCCAAAGGTCTTTGAAAAATCATTTCCGGTTCCAACTCCTATCATGCCAACCGGTATATCTGCCCCAGAAAGCATAACCCCATTAACTACTTCGTTCAGCGTTCCATCGCCGCCTACGCTGACTATTTTTCCATAACCCCTGGCCTGACGTGCTATTTCTATGGCATCGCCCGGAGCTTTTGTGAATTTCTCATCGTAATCTCCAAGCTCCTTTTTTAAAAGCGATTGAATTTTCTCTTTATAATCACTGAGCGCTTTCCCATTTGAAGCCATTGGATTGATAACTACAAGGACTTTCATGTCACCACTCCTTTGTGAGTAATGTACAAATTGTAGCATTTTACCTATTTTTATCAATTCTCCTGCGAAGTTCATGGGCAATAAAAGAGGCAACATCTTCAGCGAAGGTTCCGGGTCCAAATCCAGCATCATACCCCAATTCTTTTGCAAGTTCATGTGTTATCCTCGCACCGCCAGCGATGAGAATAACCTTATCACGAATTCCTTCAGCTTCCAGAAGCTCTACAAGTTCTGTCATGTTCTTTATATGGGCATCTTTAGCTGTAACTGTCTGAGAGACGAGAAGAGCATCGGCATTTAATTCTATCGCCTTCGCTACGAATTCTTCATTTGAAACCTGGCTTCCCAAATTGTGGGCTTCAAACATTTCATAACGTTCCAGACCGTAGTGCCCGGCAAAGCCCTTCATATTCATTATGGCATCTATTCCCACCGTGTGCGCATCTGTACCTGTTGTCGCACCAATAACGATGATTTTTCGACCGATATTTTCACGTATAAAGTTGTCTATTTCCTGCATGCTCATTTTTTTAACGGTAATCTTAGGCACTTTTATAGCGGTATAATCAACGCTGTGTACACACTCTCCATAAGCTACAAAAAAGGTAAAACCCGGCGTGAGCTCTTTCCAGTAAACAATTTGAGCATTATTCAAACCCATTTTTTTCATCAATTGCTTCGCTGCCTCTACTGCTTCCGGACCAGCTTTTACGGGCAGGGTGAAACTAAGCTGTACCTTTCCATCATTCATCGTATCTCCATAGGGTTTGACTGCTTTCAAATTCAACGTCCTGTCAAAGTTCCTTTTTTCCATGGAATAGAGTCCACTCATGCTTTTTCACCTTCCAGCATTTTCGGTATGAATAAATTGAAATAATTTTCGGTTTTTTCGGCAACACCATCTAATCCCCTACCACCATTACGGCTTCGTTTTATATCGGCAAAGATTCCCTTTTCCAGAGCACCGAACAATCCCAGTTTTTTTATCTCTTCAAGCAGTTCAGTGGCTTCATGAAGCACTTGATTCGCCCTCCGATGAACTATTCCATCTTCTTTGAACTGTATCTCATCGCCTATATTTCTCAGATTGTTGAAAATATATCTGGCATTCTCTATTGATAGGTAGCGGTCTGACATGAACGGGGTATGTATCGCTTCAGTGAGCATGCCCAACAATTGTATTCCCTGTTTTGTCCAGATGGAGATAACATTGAAAAGAGCGTCTTGAATATGCCCCCTGAAAATATTGCCCGTCATATATTTTGTTGGCGGCATGTATTTTAGCGGTGCCTCTGGAAAGATTTCTCTTGCCAGCTGAGCCTGTGCCAATTCGAAAAGAAATCCATTTTCTATTTCAGGATTCATTTCAAAGGCGTGACCAAGGCCCATTTGCTCTTCTGGAATACCTGCAATAAGAGCGAGCTGTTCGTTTATGAACTGTGACGCAAGTACAGTATGAGCCGCTTCATAGGCATCAGCCGTTGTGAGATAGTTATCTTCACCGGTGTTGATTATAACCCCAACAAAACCATTTATTATTCTCGAGAAGAATTGGTCAATCATCGTCCTCTGCATGTTTATATCCCTGAAAAGGATTCCATATAAAGCGTCGTTGAGCATGACATCAAGCCTTTCAAAAGCTCCCATGACAGCTATTTCCGGCATGCACAGGCCGGAACAATAATTGCATAGCCGAATATATCTTCCCACTTCTTCACCCACTTCATCAAGGGCTTTTCTCATAATCTTGAAGTTTTCCTGAGTAGCAAAAGTTCCGCCAAACCCTTCCGTTGTGGGGCCATAAGGCACATAATCCAACAAACTCTGACCAGTTGATCGTATTACTGCTATTATGTCAGCTCCTTGCCTTGCAGCCGCTTGAGCTTGAACAACATCTTCATAGATATTGCCGGTGGCCACAATAACATATAGATAAGGCTGAGGGCCTTCACCAAGCCTTGCAATCAAGTTCTCTCTTTTTTCTCGGTTACTTTTTATAATAGCAATGCTTTTATCTACCAATGGCTCAAGGACTGCTTTTATACTATCCACATTGCGCATTGGAAGCTCCGTTATGTCCAGCTCGCCTCTTGAAATCCCTTCGGCAATTTCCTGGGGAGAAAGACCTGTTTCGAGAATGGCATTTCCCAAATAAAGGCTTATACCATCACCAAGTAGTCCCTTCTCCTTTATCTTATCAACAACAACGTTAGGCAAGGGTATCCCAGCTTCGCTTACGCCATCAATACCTAAGAGACGGCATATCGTTCTCTCTACGCTGACAGTTGTATGATGTTCCACAAATTTTTGAACATCAGAAGCTATATCTCTCGCCAATTCTCTAGCACGATTTACTTTATTGAAATCCAGGCCTAATTTACTGCTTGCAGTCACAGCGTTATTCCCCCTTTAAAAGCTTTCTCTTTGCCTTTTTTATTATTTCTTTGTCCAATCCAAATATCTCAGCTATTTTGAGTGCTTCATGCGGCACTTCTCCAAGTTCGTCTTTCAATTCTACCAACGAATAGTCAACGTATTCAACAAGAGATACAGGCGAGTCGAGCTTTTCAGGTAACTTTTCTCTCAAACCCTTTACACGGTAATGCCTTAATCCTTTTTCAGCGATGCCACTGTAGTGCGTTGTTATCATTGTGTAGCAACAACTATTAGAAAAAAATTCTGAAATGGAGCTCACCAATGCCTTGCCTTCATCAGGGTTTGTATTCCTCGCGAGTTCATCAAAAAGTATAAGCCAGCGTTCTTTTACATGCTTTATTGCCTCTTTCAATTCCAATACTTCAGCAGCGAAGGAAGAAAGACCTTTTTTATACGATTGATAGTCTCCCGAAAAAAAGAAAATCCCTTCAAACGGTACCATCTCAGCTTCTTTTGCAGGAACATAAAAACCGTATTGAAACATCAGCTGAGCAAGTGCAATAGTCCTCAAGAGCACTGTTTTTCCGCACATGTTGGCGCCTGTGATTACACAAACACCTTTTTTTATCAGGAGATCAACAGGCTGAAATTCTCTATGGTGAGACCTGAGAATTTCTTTTATTTCGGGGTTAAAAAGCCCTCGAAATCTCACGGTTTTAGTTGAAAGCATAGGACGACTCAAGTTATACTTCTGAACTAGAACAGCTTTTGCCTGAAGAAAGTCTATTCTCGCTATGAGCTCTACTATTGCAGTTATTTTCTCTATGTTATCGCGAAATTCTTTTGATAGTTTTTGCCTTATTTTGTGTTCCAGCTCCATTTCCTTGAGTTTTAAGGTTTTTATTCTTTCCTGTATGTCATCTTTTGCCTGGCTAAGATTTGCTATTGCTCTTTTTTCCTGCCTAATAGCGGTAAGTTCGCTTGAATAAGCACTGTATATATGAAAGTTTCTGAGTTTAAGTCCTTCTGGATCTAAAAGATTCAGAAGTTCATTTGCGACTATCTTTGGCAAGAATTCAGGGAGTTGTATATTTTCTCTCAAATCTTCATAAGTGAGCAAAAAGTCCTTTAGCTCAAAGAGGTCTATATCGTCCAGTTCTTCTCCTTGTTTAAGTCTTTCAATAGTTCCTGATATATCCTTTAACAGCGACAATCTTTGTTTGAGTTTTTTCAGAACATTTTCGTCACTGAAGTGCTCGATGAACATGGAAAGTTCTTCGAGCTCTTTTTCTATCAAACCGGGTTCTTTCATGAAAGCAAGCTCTTTTAGCTTTCTTCTGCCAAAACCTGTTTTTAAATCCAGTTGGTTGATAATGAATTTGAAGCCTGTGGCTTCGAAGAGTTTCTCTCTATCCAAGGTTTTCACCTTCCATAACATCTATGACGGGAATGTCTAAAAATTTTCTGAGAATATTCAGAATCTCCACAGAATCGAGGCTGTATCCGGTGGGTGAAAAGGGATTAAAAGTGACAGCAATAAGTCTGGGACTTCTCAATACTCTGAGCTTCCCACCGCTGTTAAAAAAAAGCTCCGTAATTTCTGGGGAAAGGAACACTTTTGTGTAATCTTTAACTACCAGAGTTACATCTTTTTGAAGACCCCTATCAATAAGACGCCTTACGAAGCTCTCTGTAAGTGAACCTGAAAGGTAGAGTTTGCAGCCCTTTTCCAGTCGATCCAGCACGAGAGCAGTGTTGTTGAGAACGGTTCCAACCGGTAATTTTTCAAAGACACTATCTTTTGCCAACCAAATACCTTCACTGAGTTTTTCGAAATATTCAGCCATAGGATCAACAGGCAATTTCATTAACCCAATTACATGAAGGGTCTTTTTCACAATTTCACTGGGATTCAGAGAAAGTGCTGCACCAGTTGCCAATACCACACCTTCACATAAAAAGGGCGAACCAATACTACGCCTTGATAGGGCCCCATCCAGTAGAAAAAACTCCATTCCGCATGTTTTAGCGACTTTCATCAGTTCTCTTATCCCATACAAAGTGGACGGACCGGACAGCATAACTTTTCCATTCTCAAGAGCCCTTGAAAGCACCACTCTTCCAAGAGCTGTTCGGCTATCGCTTACCCATAAGACATCAGAGAGAAATTTTTTCTCTTTGTAATGGACCTCGCTGGTAGCGAAAAGGTCACCTTCGTGTATGATGATTTCAGGTTTTGGGGTGAGTGTCACCTGATCGACACTTTCCCCATCGAGTCCAATAGAAGTAAGGCAAAGAACACGCCTTGGATTCTCGCGTTTTATGAGCTTTACAATATAACGCAGGCTTTCGGTTTTTCCGGTATTTTTCTCAAGCCCTATTACTGAAAGGCTTTTTAGCTTCAAAATTTTATCAATGAAGCTTATTCTTCTTCATCCTCTCTGAATAGAACCAGAGCCTGTCCGGTAAGTGCTTTTTCGCCTTTTTCGTTTATAACATCTGTTGACAAAAGCAATCTGGATTTTTCTTCGATCTTTTCCAGCACTTCAATTCTTATTTGTATTTTTTCACCGATGTAAACAGGCCTTCTAAAGGTCGCGTCTTGCTTCAAATATATCGTTCCCGGACCGGGAAACTTCCTGCCAAGAACGGCAGAAACAAGCCCCAAAGTCAGAATACCATGGGCAATCCTGGCTTTGAAAATACTTTTTGCCGCAAAATCATCGTCGAGGTGAATAGGGTTGTCGTCCCCGGTGATTTTCGCAAAAGACTTCACCATTTCATCGGTTATAACACGCTCTTCAGTATATACGTATCCGGGCACTATTTCAGCGTATTTCATTTTTTGCCCTCCTTCGTTCTTTCCAGCGCATTATTCTTTCGCGTCTTTCGAGTTCTGTGGGTTCCAGATTTATTTGCTTTCCATCGAGTAATTTTGCTACACCGCTTAATTTGTACTTTGCTCTGTATTCAGAATCATCAACATCGCTATCCACATCTTCTGGCTCATGGTATGTTGTAAGAACGCCTTCGTAGTTTCTCAGCACCACCGTCCGGTCTGACTGCGAAACCATATATTGTGGCATAACCCTGATCTTCCCTCCACCACCAGGAGCATCAACAACGAAAGTGGGAATACAAAAACCCGATGTATGACCAATCAAAGCCTCCATTATGGCAATGCCTTTTCTTATCGAGGTGCGAAAATGAGAGATGCCTTTTGACATATCACATTGATAGAGATAATAAGGTCTAACTCTTATCTTAACAAGCTGATGAACCAATTCCATCATAATGTAGGGGCTATCATTTATTCCCCTAAGAAGAACGCTTTGATTTCCGAGGGGAATACCGGCGTCTGCCAACGTTTCACAGGCCTTGCTTGATTCGGGAGTGATTTCCTTCGGGTGGTTAAAATGTGTATTTACCCAAATTGGATGATATTTTCTAAGCATGTTCACAAGACTGGGAGTTATTCTTTGTGGCAAGACTACCGGTGTTCTGGTACCAATCCGGATTATCTCCACATGGGGGATTTTTCTCAACTCTTTAAGTATATATTCGAGCACCTCATCCCCCAACAACAAGGCATCTCCGCCTGATAACAGCACATCTCTTACTTCCGGGGTTTCCCGGATATATTCAACGGCGGCATCGATATCTTTTTTTGATCTCGGACGGTCTAATTGACCGGCAAAACGCCTTCGAGTACAGTGGCGGCAATACATTGAACACTGGTCAGTAACCAGCAAAAGCACACGATCGGGGTATCTATGGGTTAAACCCGGTACAGGAGAATCTTCATCTTCGTGCAATGGATCAAGCATATCCCATCTGCCTATTTGGAGTTCCTTCTCCGTAGGCACTGCCTGTCTCCTTATGGGGCACCTGGGATTGTCAGGATCCATAAGAGTGGCATAATATGGAGTGATAGCCATTCTTAATGTTTTCAGACAGTTTTCGATACCGAGAGCCTCTTCATCGGTGATATTTATCACCTGTCTGAGACCTTCAAGGGTTGTTATCCGATTTCTGACTTGCCATTTCCAATCGTTCCAATTGTCTTTAGAAACGTCTTTCCAAATAGGAATCTCTCTATAATCTCTCATATAAACCCTCCATTACTGATATAATTTTTCGAAGAGTTCTCTTATTTCAGGTGCTTCCCGAAGAATGTTAAGACTTAATTCTGCATGTCCCCGGGCATAGCCATTGCCGATAATCATCGTGATGTCCTTTCCAACTCCTTCAGCTCCAAGAGCTGCTCTTGTAAAGGAAGTTGCCATACTGAAAAAATAAACCGTTCCCAGATCTTTTGCTATCAATATAGATGACATCTCAGTACCTTCGACGTTTACATTGTTTATCACAACATCGCAGAGTTCACCATTAGTAGAGGTTAACACCTGTTCATAGACCTCTACGGGTTTTGTGGCATCGGCTATAATAACCTCATCCGCCAGCCCTAATTTTTCAATCCTGTTTGCATTTTCTTTTGAGTATTCTACGACTATAACTTTTCCGGTTTCTCCAGCATTTTTTTTAGCCTGGTAGGAACAGAGAACACCGGATTTTCCTCCACCACCTGTTATTCCCACAGTCATGCCTTTTTTTACAAGCCGCTCTACCTGAGCAGGAGCGCCTGCTACATCGAGCATAGCCAGAGCCAGCCTATCAGGGATATCTTTTGGAAGTACAGCATATACGCCACT
>NZ_CEYIHJ010000059.1:7020-9924 GCF_982836095.1 Kosmotoga sp. | reverse complement strand
AGGTGCAGATAAGATAATGCTTATAACTGATTCTATATCGGCTGCCGGCCTTGAAGATGGGGTCTATAACCTTGGAGGACTTGAAGTGGAAGTTATCGATGGCAAGTGCAAGCTTACGAGCAATGGTTCGATTGCCGGAAGCACTTTGCTATTCAACGACGCAATCAAGAATTTCAAGAATTTTACCGGATGCAGCCTTGTGGAGCTTTCAAAGGTTTCTTCGTACAATGCCCTCAAAAATCTGGATGTTGGTA
This sequence comes from Kosmotoga sp., assembly GCF_982836095.1. Lineage (NCBI taxonomy): Bacteria > Thermotogati > Thermotogota > Thermotogae > Kosmotogales > Kosmotogaceae > Kosmotoga > Kosmotoga sp. The sequence goes on along the minus strand of NZ_CEYIHJ010000059.1, from coordinate 9,670 downwards.
AGCTTGGAAGGATAAAGGAAGGGTATATCGCAAATCTCGTTGTGCTTGACGAACAACTCAGTGTTTTAAAAACCCTTTTCAAAGGCGAAGAAGTTTACAGTAAACTTTAAACTGGTTCAAGCGTAGAGAAAGCGCCCCACAATGGGGCGCTTTTTTCATTGAGTCAGAATCTGTAATGCAACTGTGAGAGCAAATCTACCTTTATTTTTTCGAGCCTATCATCGATTTCTTTGTAGTGAATTCTCTTTTCTTTGTTTTTCATCATGGGTTTCACCTCCTAATACTGGTTCAAAACCCCCGTGGTTGGCTAAACATTCTCTTCAACACTTTTTCTTTTATTAGTTCGATTTCCCTGTCAATCTGTGATAAATTCTTTCTCCTTTTCATCGTATCCGCACCTCCCTTTCGCTCTCAAAACCCAGCGGGTTGGCTGTAAATGCTCTGCAATACAATTTCTTTTCTCAATTCGAGTTCCCTGTCTATCTCTTTGAAATTCTTTCTTCTTTTCATCATTTCGACCCCCTCTTTGAAGTTATCTTCTTTGACATTCATAATATATCACATATAACTTGAAGATGTCAAGGGGTAAATTAAAAATTTTAAGGTATAACTTAAAAATCATGATTTGCTTTTTGATGGGATAGTGTAACATAATCTCTGTAAGGTGCTTATAGACGAGGAAACGTGCGAACCATGGATTTTGAATAGTTTTTTAGGAATAGGAAATATTTATATAGAATTCAATAGTTTTTGTATAATAATCCAAAAATTTGATTTGTGGATAAGAAATTGTTCAAAAGGGTTGAATTCTCGCAGAAGAAAAAACGAATTTTTGAATTTGGAATTTCATACTAGGTTGTGGTATCATGGTCAAAACGTATTTTGAAGGGATGAGTTTTATGAATTTGTTGGTAATCATAAATCTCAATAATAACAATAATAACGGACCGGGATCGGTCGGTTTTGCCTTTGCATAGAGCATTTTAAAGGTACCGGCCGATGGATTTCCATCGGCCTTATTTTTTTATAAGGAGTGATCTTATGGAAAAGAGCAAAAAAATCATGAAAAGTATTATCCCACATCTTGAGGATCCAGTTGTAAAAAATGCAGTGAAAGTCAAAGCCAGAGTGATAGCATATGCCACGGAATTTTTAAGGGAGCAGGGATTTATCGAACTTTTGCCTACAATAGTGTCTCCCTTAACCGATCCACTGAACCATGAGGTTTTTAACGTGAGATTTAATTACTATGGCACTGTGTATCAATTAACCCAATCAATGATTTTCCACAAACAGCTTGCGGTAACTGCCTTTGAAAGAATTTTCATTGTCTCTCCCAATATCCGTCTTGAAACTGAGGAGAAGAAAGATAGTGGCCGCCATCTCTTCGAATTCACACAAATCGACCTTGAAATGAAAGGAGCAAAGCGCGAAGATGTTATGGATTTAATTGAAAGGTTGCTGTTATACGTTATTTCCGGGGTAAAACAGAAATGCCGCGAAGAGCTTGAATGTCTCGGCTCCAGTGTTAAAATTCCTACAATGCCCTTCAAAAAGGTCAGATACTTGGATGCACTGCAAACATATGGAAAGGATTTTGAGAAAATTCTCTCGGAAAAATCGACCGAGCCCTTTTGGCTGATTGATATTCCCATAGAAGGCAGGGAATTTTACGATAAACTTTCTGTGGATGGACGGACTCTGTTGGACATGGATCTTATTTTACCTCAAGGCTATGGTGAAGTGCTATCTGGTGGTGAAAGGGAACATGAATACGAGCAAATCCTTAAGCGAATGGAGTACAAAGGAACGAGTTTGGAGGATTTCAAATGGTATCTGCAGATTGCAGAAGATGAAAGACTCGTACCATCAGCAGGCTGTGGTTTTGGTGTAGAACGGCTAACCCGGTATATTTGCAGTCTACCACATGTTAGCCTTACCAGATTATTCCCGAAAGTCCCGGGAATGGACTGGATTTGAAGCAAGGTGTAAAATTTAAATAGTGCGGTTTAATAGTTAATTGTTTTTAAATGAGGTGATTTTATGAGAAGTGTGGTAATAGATGGGCAGATATCATACAATGCCGTTACGCAGATTTTCAATTCAGAGACTTTTCGTTCTTTGCTAATCGAGCTCATAAAGGATTCGGAACGAAAGAGAACCTCGCTGTGTTCACTTTTTGAGCTTTTTGTAAAAAATCCCAAAGAGACTGTTTTTGAAGAGAAGTATGATCTTGACTCCATGGTGCAGTTGCTCCTTGCGCTTATGGTCAACACCATAGAAGAAATCGACAATTCGAGGTGCTATTCTTTTCCAATGCTCAGTGATAAAAAAACACTGCTTGTTAAATTCGTAGATAGATTGTTCAACCTATGGAGAAGCAAGCACAGGTTTATGCTCAGACATGATACTTACACCCCTGCGAGGCTCAAGAGGATATTCAAACAAGCTGTTCTGGTAAATACAAACGCCGAACTCAGAAGCCTTGTTCTCAGTACATACAGGCAAATATTGATCAACATTTCCGATGTGAGCTTGAAGATTTTAAGGCAGGAACCTGGTGGAGCTCAAGTGAGCTTTCTTGTTGATAGTCCCGAGATCCACCGGGATGTCATGGTAAAAAAAGCAGACTGGCTATATGATCTAGATT
>NZ_CEYIHJ010000059.1:4361-7010 GCF_982836095.1 Kosmotoga sp. | reverse complement strand
TTTTGTCTGGAGTATCGTTTTTGAGCCGCCAGTGATTTTTTACACTCGTTCCAACAAAAGGCGAGGTCTATTTAAAGTCGTTGATAAACCGATACTTCACAAAATTGATATCGACGTGCCTCGAAACTGGCTTCTTTTCCCCATATTCGTGGGTAAAAAATTGATCTTTGTTGTCACCAACAAGGAATACCTTGCTCACGCCGCAGGGCTCGGAAACCTCTTTGAAATTGCCAATTTTGACGACATAAGGAACAGAAAGCCAGATGGAATTTTCATCTTTGGTATGGATGACGAGTTTTTCAAGAATCCCGGAGATATAAATGGGGTCATATACAAAGAGGACGATATGTATATAGGTTTGGTTGGAGATCACCCTTCTATTGATTATTTTGGCTATATGAAGAAGATGATTTTGACTATCCACAATCTTCTGGCAATTGATGAAGGAAGATTGCCTATTCATGGAGCCCTCGCGCACATAAGATTGACAAACGGCAAAAGTGCCAATGTCATGCTTTTAGGGGATAGCGGCGCGGGAAAGTCAGAAACTCTGGACGCTTTAAATCAATTAAAAGAAGAGGTTTCAGAAGTTAACATCCTGATAGATGATATGGGTTCTTTGGATATAAATCAATCTGGGGAAGTTGTCGCTTATGGAACGGAAACCGGGGCATTTGTACGGCTCGATGACCTGCAACCAGGTTATGCGTATTCCACAATGGATAGAAGCATTTTCATGAACCCAAATGTTGTTAACGCCCGGGTGATTGTTCCCTATTCGAATTACGATGAAATAATACGTCCTACCAAAATCGACTACTTTTTGTACGCGAACAATTATGAGAAAGTTGAAGAACATAAAAAAGTGAGATTTTTCGATAGCCATGAAGAAGCACTGGAAGTTTTTTCAAAGGGTGCAAGAATGGCAAAGGGAACAACCGCTGAAAAAGGACTCACTTATAGCTACTTTGCCAACCCCTTTGGGGCAATTCAAAGGAAAGAGAAGCACAGCAAAATTGCGAGTAAATACATTGAGACCATGATGAAAACAGGAGTAAAAATAGGTGAAGTATATACCCAATTGGGGATAAATGGCTATGAACAAAGCGGTCCGCTCCTGGCTGCCCAAAGTTTGATTGAATTGATTAAGAACTCCTGATGCAGAGTAAAAAGCAGGGCTTTTCAGCCCTGCCCGTGCTTTTTCTCAACTCAGAAAATGTATCCAAGAATACTGTCAGAGTAGAAGCCACCCAGTCCGAACCCCACTGTTGTTTTTGAAATGAAATGATCCCCCCACAGAACTTTAAAAGTAACACCAGCGCCAATATTAAAACCAGTTGAAAGTATGCTGAAAGAGCCACCTGCACCTGCACCAACCAAAATGCGGTATTCCTTGTCGCCAAAAATGTCTGAATAGAGTTCAAAGGGCGTGAGATCTACAGCTGCACCCACGCCTGTGCCAAGCACAGCCATGAGAGTTCCGTGACCGTTGTAACCAAAGAGAGACAAATCCTCTATTGTCATACCGGCAGTAATGCCATATGCGTTTCCAGCATCTCCAATTCCTACAAAATAACCTCCAAAAGCCATTGTAACAACCACTAATAGAGAAACTACCAATAACTTTTTCATAAATCCACCTCCTGTTATAGTCATTCGCATTATAATCTTTCTGGCCTAAAATCAAAAGAATTTGAAAGAGTAAAATCAAACGTTTACTATAAATTCGAACTCGAGCATGTAAACACTTAGAATGTGTACCCCACAACAGCGTCTGCATATAATCCCATGAGTCCAAATCCCGTTGTTGCTTTCGTAATGAACTTTCCCCATATTGTTTTTATGGTAACGCCAAGGCCTAAATCAGGAATCACAAAAAGATCCAGAGGGATGCCTGCACCACCACCGAGAAGAATGCGGTACTCCTTTTCTGAAAGTGTTCTCGCTAATGATTCGAATGGAGTGAAATCCGCGAAGATTCCCACTCCCGTCCCTATTACAGCAAACAGAGAAGCTGGTCCTGAATAACCAAAGAAAGTAAAATCGTCCGAAGTAATACCGGCTGTTATCACGTATGAAAGCCCGAGTCCCCCAAGACCGGCAACAAAACTGCCAAAAGTAAGCGTGCTGACCAAAATCACCACAAGTGCGAGTATATTTTTCATAAAATCCCCCCTTTATTCGGTTTTATTCAATCTAAAGATTGAAGTTTCTTTCAAGGGGGATTTTGAAGGTTTTTCGAGAGTCTTTTATTTAAAGATATCTCATTTCTTTTGAGGGGGAGAAATTTCTGCTTTTCTATTTTTCTTGTTGGATTTTTCTTTTTCATACATATTTTTCAGCACTTTTTGTATAAAAGGTCCCTTGGCTTCTGTGTATTTTTCACGTTCATTCTTGTATTTCCGCGCCAATTTTTTCTTAATTTCGCAGTATTCTCTTGCGATATCAGCGTGTGCTCGAAGAAAGTCCCTGAAAAACACATGCCTTTTCCAGAAGTCACCGTTTTTTTCCACCATGTGTACGTGAAAACCCTTTTTCTCAAGATATCTTCTTTCAGGAATTAGTGCCTCATAGTCCGGGAAATAGCTATAATTAAGCTTTTCAAGGTCTTTTATATACTTTTTCGCCATACCAATGGAACAAATCCCA
>NZ_CEYIHJ010000059.1:0-4351 GCF_982836095.1 Kosmotoga sp. | reverse complement strand
ATCTTCTTTCAGGAATTAGTGCCTCATAGTCCGGGAAATAGCTTTTCAAGGTCTTTTATATACTTTTTCGCCATACCAATGGAACAAATCCCAATCATTATATCTATTATGGGCTTGGCGCAAAGGCTGGGGACGGAAGTGCTACCTATGTGTTCAATATGCACATTCGTCCCCAGAACATTCTGAATCTTTTCTTTTTCTAAAGCAAAAATATCTGGCCAATGGTCATCGTATGGAAGTATCACTATGGATTCTTTTTTTGCCATATCAAATTCCTTTCACAATTCCTTATTTCAGCAGAAGGGTGTATATTTTGAAGGGCTCATATGCGAGTTCAATCATCGAACCAACAAGCCCTATCTTTTCAATGGGTTCTTCGAGAATGTTAGCAAGCCAAGCTTCTTTTAAATTAAAGTTCCCGGGCAATTTCAAACGCATTTTCCCACGCTCACCAAGGGTTTCAACAACCCTGACTACTATACCACCTTCTTCTCCATGTTTGAGAGCAAGTAATTTTATACTTTCGGATTCGATTTTCAGGAAAGGCTTTGTAATTGATGATTTGCCAAGAATCGTGATAAGAGGTCTATTGAGAGCTTCTGCTTCCCGCTGAACCATTAGTAAGTCAGCCCCTTTATGCGGATAAATGCTGTAACTGAAACTGTGTTCACCTTCATCACCAAAAAAGTGTGGAAATACCGGTGAGCGCAAAAGAGTTAATTCCATCACATTATCACGGCAACCATGACCGTATTTCCCATTGTTTAGAATGCTCACACCGTATCCCCTTTCGGAGAGGTCCATCCAGCGGTGTGCCGGGACTTCAAAACGGGCTTTTTCAAAATCGGTGTTGCTGTGGGTAGCCCTTTCGATATATCCTGCTGAAAGGTCATAGCGTGCATGGCGCGAAAGGACATTCACAGGGAACAATGCTTTGAGCAGGCTCCTCCTGTGATGCCAGTTGATTTGTGTATCCACATCAACCCTTCTTGAGCCTTTGAGAAGGGAAATAATCTGTGTTATCTGGGTTTTACCAAGCTCGTAGAATATTTTTATAGCTGAGCGGAGTTCCCCGGATTCGATTCTCTGGATAAAACTCGCATTTAATCTGTTGCCGTATTTTTTGTGATGGTAATCGATATCCCAGGCATCCCAATACGCTGGAACATCACTGTATAACCATAATTGATTGCCACTTTCGGTAAAGACTTCGCGGTCCATTTCTTTGTCATATATAGACAAAGTCCCATCTTCGTGAACTGTAACCTTCACGAATTCATTTTCCAGGGCGTTAGAAGCTTTGAAAGTTTCTGCTGATTCTTCTGAAACATTAGGTTCGACAGCTTCGTTCAATATCTCCAGATTTTCAAAGCTAAAGGCTTCAATATGGTTTTCTGAGAAATAAAGCCAGTTTCCATTATGGGTTCTTTGTGGCTTGAGGATTTCGCCATTGCTTCTCTTTAGGGCTTTCCCATCGAGGTCTTTATAGAAAAGCAACGGTTTCGGATGTGTGCCAGCGTTCAAAACGGTTATGCTATCATCAGAGGTTTTTGTCAGAATGTTCAACGCCTCTCCCTTTATGAGCTTGAGTTCTTCGCTGGCCTGGGAAAGTTCCCTTTCAGCATCGCTGTACACCTCACCTATGGAAGAGCCCGGAAGAATATCGTGGAATTCATTATGTAGCAGGATTTCCCAGATTCTGTTTATTCTTTCCCCTGGGTAGTCTCTATCTTCATACGCCAGGGTGGAGAGCAATTCCGCCTCGTATAGAAGGTCTTCAACTTTCTTGTGAAGGGCCTTAGTGCGCGCCTGGCTTGTAAGCGTTCCGCGATGAAGCTCAAAATACAACTCGTTGTCCCAGACCGGTAACTTTTCAGGTGCCGGGATAGCTTTGAAGAACTCCTCGGGGGATTTCATTTCGAGCTTTGGCATGCCGGGGAAGTCCTTTAGGATTTTGTAATTTTCAATCATTTCGTCCGTAGGACCGCCACCGCCGTCCCCATAGCCAAAGGTTAGCAAACTCGCGGGGTAGTTCCTCTTATCTTTGTAGTTGTTCCAGGTTTGGGTTATGTCAAATGGTTCTATGTGAGCGTTGTAATTGCCATTTGGATTGTCGAAGCTGTGGTAAATGACTTCAGTGCCATCAATACCACGCCAACGGAAAAGATCCGAAGGCATTTTATTTTTCTCGTTCCAGCTGAGCTTTATGCTAAAGAAGTATTCTATCCCGGCGCTTTTTAGTATTTGCGGTAATATCCAGCTAAAACCGAAGACATCCGGCAACCAACCGGTTTTGCTTTTGACACCAAACTCCCTGGCAAAGAATCTCTGGCCCATCAGCAATTGACGTATGAGAGATTCTGCCGCTGGAACGTTACAATCATTTTCTACCCACATACCGCCGATGGGAATCCAATTCCCTTTCTTGACTAATTCTTTGATCTCTTTATAAAGAACCGGGTCTTTTTCCTTTATATCTTTATACATCTGAGCTGAAGACTGCACATAGACGAAGTCGCCATATTTCTTTGCGAGCCTTATGGAGTTTGCGAATGTCCTTCTGATCTTCCTTTTTGTCTCTTCAATGGGCCAGAGCCACGCATAATCTATATGAGCATGTCCTGAGATTACGAGCTTCCCCGATGGGGGGATTAGCTTTTTTAAGCCCTCAAGCTTTTTTTTGAGCAAAGCGGCAGCCTGCATTATGGAATCACGCTGTTCCACAGAAAGGCTGTTTCCAGCGGAACACGGAAATTTTTCTGGATTCCATATCTTTGAGACTTCAGGATGAAGGGAGGGATTATCCCTCACAGTTTTGAAATATGATTCTGAATCTCTGGGAATTCGAATCTTTGAGAAGGCTTCGTCGATAAATTCGGCAAGTTTTTCAGCAAGTAGCTGGTTATCCGTATATTTCAAAACTTCAATTGCCATATGAAACAAACGGATAGAGGCGTCAATGCCCTTATCAACCAGCAACAAAGAACTGCTTTCAAAAGCTGGCTCAAATACACTTGAACCAAATAACCCCTTGGGAACTGTCTGAATGGCAAGCTGATGTTCCTTGCCATCAGCAACTTCGGAAAGATCGATATCCTTGTGGTATTCGTTTATTTCACCAAAGGCTTTTCCATCAACGAGCACGAGGCTTTCCCCACCAGTCCAGACTTCGAAGAAAAGTCCTTCTTCACTACCTGGCTTCGGAAGCTCCAAACGGTTCACAAACCATACGGGGAACGGTTCGGGTTCCCATTTGTAGCCTGCGTCGATTTTAATTTCATCACTTTCTGGAGGAGTATCTGAAGGGAAACGAGCAAAGCTCCAGTTGTCAATTTTAATTCTTCTCTTTGTCCTGTAAGGGATAATTTCACCAAGAATTCTGTTGAAGCGTGCATACAATTCCTTAACAGATGCGTACATGTTAAACCTCCTTGCTATCTTTTATTGTTTTTTTACTCATAATCGTCATAACTTCTTCCGGAATTTCGTAAGAGAACCGTCCAAATTTTCCATCTGCTATTTCCCTTAAGAATACAAAAGCTCCCCTTTCCAGATCCACTTCTCCATGAGCTTTTAAAAAGCCCCGCTTTATTGAAAATTTATTCAGAAAGTCCATAAAATCAACAAAGGGATTGCCAAGCCTTTTTTCCAGTGGAGCGTTGGAATATCTTTCAAACAGGAGATTGAATACGGATTTAGCGGCTTCTATTGTGTCCATCTTTTCAAAAGGCATTGCCCCAACAGCGAGTAATTTGGTTACGATAGAAGGGCTGTGAAGCCTTGTATATAATATTCCGGGTGTATCAAGTACAATGAGCCCCTTTGCGGCAGTAATCCATTGTACTCCCCGGGTAACCCCGGGTTTGTTCCCCACGGCCAGGGATTTTTTCCCTCTTAGCCTGTTTATAAAAGTGGATTTCCCGACATTTGGTATACCAACAATCATGATCCTCTTTTCGGTAAATTTGCTCTTCACAAAAGGCATGACCCTTTTCACAAGGAAATCCTTCACGTTTACGTTTTTTAGGTTCGTTGCCAGGACTGGTTGCCCTTTTTGCTGAAAATGTTTGAGCCATCGCTTGGTGATCGAAGCATCAGCAAGGTCTTCTTTGTTGAGGACGAATATCACCGGCTTGTTTTGAAACAGCCGCTCATATTCATATGCCCGGCTGGTAAAAGGAATGCGAGCATCCAGCAATTCGACGATTGCATCAACTGCTTTTAAGTGTTTTGCGATCTGCTTTTTGGCTTTTTCAACTCTCCAGACTGGTTTGTCTGTTTCGTGCAATATTGCTAATCTCAGCTTCTCTTTTACATTAATTAAAACGCCTTTTTTAAGTTGAAATTTTTT
>NZ_CEYIHJ010000058.1:0-9959 GCF_982836095.1 Kosmotoga sp. | reverse complement strand
GATGGGCTATATGTCGTTAGACCAGTATTAGCTGTCGAAAAAACAGTTGAAAAACCTGAAGTAACTGAAAAACCCATTCAAGTTGTTAAGGCTCCTAAAGGCCTTTATATCTGGAGCATGGATACAGAGGAAGAAATCTCCACATTCAACAATGACAACACAGGTGCTACCTTTGAACTCGATACCGAGCATTTCATTCAGGGAACGGCCTCTATGAAAATACTCCCCTCTGGTAGTGCTCCTGAAACTAAAGTGGCGCTCAATATACCTGAAGATATGCTCAAAGATTGGGCAAATGCTGAAGAGGTTGTTCTTAATCTTTATATTCCTGAAGCCGCGAAATTGCCCCCATCTATGTTCTTCATGGGCATGGCAGATCTCAGCGATGGTTGGGCATGGGTTGATGGAGTATTCTCAGAAACAAAGACTGTCCCTGGCTGGAACCAGATAGTTTTTGCTTTATCAGATAACATGAAAAAGGTAAAAGAGGGCGGTAAGTACACCATCTATCTTGCTTTTGCCACTCTTGATGAGTCTGGGAACAAAGTACCTTTAACCGAGCCATTTAACATCGATGGTCTGTTTATTCCGGTCAAAGAAGAGGTTGTCCGGAATTACATCTGGTCTATGGATACTCCAGAAGAATTGGCTACTTTTGATAACGACAACACGGGTGCTAATTTTGAGCTTTCGGAGGATTTCGTTGTTCAGGGTACAGCTTCAATGAAAGTCACTCCATCTGGTGAAGCTCCTGAAACGAAAGTGGCAATGCCTATTCCAGAAGATATGGTTGAATTGTGGAGCCGCAGCAATAAGATAACTATGAATCTTTATATTCCAGAGGGTACAAAGCTTATTCCCACCATGTTCTTCTTTGGCATGGCTGATCTCACCGAAGATTGGGCATGGGTCGGTGGCGTTTTTTCAAATGATGAAGTGAAAATAGGTTGGAATCAAATCAGTTTCGAACTCGCAGGCAGCATGAAAGAAATCAAGCCCGGTAACAAGTACAAAGTATATCTTGCTTTTGCCGGTTTTGATGCGGAAAAGAATAAAATTCCGCTCACCGAACCCTTCTATATAGATGGTTTTTATGTGGAAACAATGAAAGTGCTCACCTTCGATGACAGAATGAAAATGGCCGATCCAGCTATTATAAAGGAAATCGATGACCTTTTGAATCTCGATGACGACGCTTTGCTTGAAGCAGTGGAGAAAAAAGCTTTCTATTATTTCTGGAATGAAGCCAATCCAGAGAATGGGCTAATAAAGGACAGAACAAGAAAAGATGTCCCGGCGAGTATAGCGGCTGTTGGTTTTGGACTAACAGCGATACCTGTCGGGATTGAAAATGGCTGGATAAGCAGGGAAGAAGGATATGAAAGAGTTCTTACTACCTTGAAGACCTTTGCAGAAGGAAAAGTAGAAGGTAAAAATGGCTTTTTCTATCATTTTGTCGATATGAATACAGGAAAAAGGGCCTGGGACTGTGAACTTTCTTCCATTGATACAGCCCTCCTCATGGCAGGTGTGTTGTTTGTCAAGGAGTATTTTGCAGGAACAGAAGTTGAAAAATTGGCCGATCAACTGTACAGAAACGTGAACTGGCAATGGATGTTGACTGACGATGGGGTACTTTCCATGGGTTGGAAGCCTGAAGGAGGTTTTCTTGGTGCCCGTTGGGACTCTTTCAACGAAGGTATCCTCGCTTATATACTTGCAATAGGTTCTCCTACTTATCCCATTCCACCAGAATCCTGGGATAAAATCTACAGGCCGGTACACGATACCTATATATCCCTGCCACAGGAAACACTTTTTGTTTATCAGTATCCGAACATCTGGGTGGATTTCAGGAACAAAGAAGATAAATACGCAAACTACTTCAACAATGCGGAAGTTGCCACCAGGTACAATTGGCTCTTTACTTTCATGAAAAGGTTTGACTATGAAACTTATGATGTCGATATTTGGGGACTGAGTGCCTGTGATGGTCCCAATGGATACAAAGCCTACGGTGCATCAGAGGATAATCATGATGGCACAATAGCTCCTTATGCCTCCATCGCTTCTATCGTGTTTACACCCGATCTTTCAATATCCGCGGTTAGAGGTATGTTAGAAAAGTATGGACCTATCATCTGGGGAAAATATGGGTTTGTAAGCGGATTTAATGCTGATGCGAATTGGGTTTCAGACGAGTTTGTGGGCATCGACGTTGGAGACATCATACTGATGCTTGAAAATTATCGCAGCGGTTTGATTTGGAAATATTTCATGAAAAGCGAATACATTCAAAATTCCCTCAAAGCCCTTGGTTTCGTAGAAAAGGAAACAGATTACGCTATAACCCCCTGGTATCAAAAGGAATTTGAAAAACTCATGCATGCTCCTGCTGAAAAGGTTGCCTTTGCAATAAAAGCTGAAAAACCCGTAACCATCGACGGTGACCTTGCTGAATGGGAGGGCGTTCAGGGTTATGTTGTGAATGAGGAAATGAACGTACCAGCAGGAGGTATAAAGAAAGTTGATAAGACCAAACAGGTACTTCACAGCACTTTCTATGTAATGTGGGATGAGGAAAATCTGTATATAGCCTCAAAAGTCTATGATGAGTATCTTGTTATAAACATTGAACCCACAGATCTTGGAGCGTTCTACCGTACAGATTCTGTGGAGTTCTACATAGACCCTTCGAGGGCAGGATCAGATGCGGGGATTATGAAACTCGCCATTTTGCCTTTCGATACCGAAGGAAACCCGCAGGCTGTAAGGCATGAAGATGCTAATCCAGGAAAAATTTCCGATGTTGCTCCTGAAATTAAAGTCGCTACGAAGAGAACTGACTATGGTTATGACCTTGAATTCAAAGTCCCGGTAAAATATCTGAATTTAGAGCCAGCTCCTGGAATGAATCTCGGGTTCTGCTATACCATTCATAATTCAAATATGAAAGACGCCGGTTTGGGAGAATATGTGAGGGAAAATATCATTTCCTGGAATAATCTGCCGGATATATGGGCTCATCCTGAAAACTGGGGCACGTTAACCCTCAAATGAGGAGGTTAGAACGATGAAAAAGATAGTTATTTCTTTTTTGTTGATTTTACTTGCTATTTCCATATGCGGAACTACACTCAAAGTTTGGGCAATGGGAGAGGAAGCTAAAACCTTGCCTGTTGTAACACAGGAATTTGAAAAAGAAAACCCGGGCGTTAAAGTTGAAGTCCAGGCTTTGCCCTGGAGCAATGCCTTCGAGAAATTGCTCACAGGTGTTGCTGGAAGACAACTCCCTGATGTCATCCAAATGGGTACAACATGGATGCCAAGTTTCAGTGCTATGGGCGCTTTCCAGGATTTAGGAAAATACATAGAGAAGTCAGAGATAATCTCGGAAGATAAATTTTTCCCCGGCTCCTGGAGCACCTGTGTTTACAAAGGAAAAGTGTATGGGATTCCCTGGTACGTTGACACAAGGGTTTTGTTTTATCGCACAGATTTGCTCGCTGAAGTAGGATACACAGAGGCACCAAAAAATTGGGATGAGTTGTACGATGCAGCGAAAAAATTGGCGGAGAGGCCCGATATGTATGGGCTTACATTTCAAACAAACGAAATACAGGAATTCATACCCTTTGTCTGGCAAAACGGTGCAACAGTTATTGACGAAAACAACAAGCTTAAAGTGGATGAACCGAATTTTAAAGAGGCTCTAGATTATTTTGCACGCTTTTTTGAAGAGGATATTGTTCCAAAAGCTGGTAGTGGAAATATATTCCAGGATTTCGCTTCGGGATTTGTTCCCATGTTTTTCACCGGTCCGTGGATGGTTTCGATGATACACGAACAGACTCCACAAATTGATGGAAAATGGGCAGTTGCCCTAATGCCGGAAAAAATCACCAGAACATCTTTTATGGGTGGAAGTAACTGGGTCATATCCAAGACCTCGAAGAACAAAGAACTGGCATGGAAATTCGTCGAATTTATGTCTACACCAGAAGTACAACTTCAATGGTACCAGCTTCTAAAAGCTCTACCAGCTGTCAAGGAAGTCTGGAATTACAGTGAGTTAAAAGATGATCCCTTCACCTCTGTTTTTGGTGAACAGTTAAAAGATGCAAGAGCAACGCCAAATATTGCTGAATGGGAGAAAATTGAATCCATTGTGGAAGGAGTTTTGGAAAAAAGAGTTCTTGGAAAAATCACAACAGATGAAGCTATTGACGAGATGACACAAAAAATTTCAAAGATCTTAAAGTGATTTCCCCCACCTGCCATCCCTCTCAAGAGAGGGATGGCATATTTTCAGAAAGGAGTTCGATATGAAAACGCGGTTAAGTGCCATTTTGATTTTTCTTGGTCCCGCGCTGTTCATCATGACAGTGTTTATAATTATTCCCATAGCTCTATCTCTACTCATCTCGGTAACAGATTTCAACGTATATGCTATCTTTGACTGGAGAAACGCAAAGTTCATCGGCTTTCAGAATTTCATTAACCTCTTTTCTGATGAAATTTTCTGGAAAGCCCTTTTCAACACTTTTTATGCTTTAGTTGTCGCCATGCCGTTGACGATAATTTTTTCTTTGCTTTTCGCCCTGCTTTTGAACAGAGGGGCAACCTATTTGAAGAGTTTCTTCCGACTAAGTCTGTATTTGCCTTCCATAACAAATACCGTTGCCATCGCAGTGGTTTGGGCCTGGCTACTCAACCCCAGATATGGTTTGTTGAACTGGTTTCTCGGGCTTTTCGGGATTGCGGGGCAAAATTGGCTATCAGATCCAAAATGGGCAATGCCTTCCATAATAGCTCTTGTCGTTTGGAAAGCTATTGGGCCAAATATGTTGCTCTTTCTTGCAGGATTGCAAAATATCCCCGATTTTCTGTACGAAGCCGCTGAGCTCGATGGAGCAAATCGCTGGAAGCAATTTTTGCACATAACAGTGCCATCGTTAAGGCCACAATTGCTTTTCGTGAGTGTAATGCTTGTCATAGGCTACCTTCAGTTATTTGAGGAACTCTATATGCTCACAAAAGGCGGCCCGCTTAACTCGACAATGTCGATAGTACTTTACCTGTACAGGCAGGGTTTTTACCAGTTCAATTTCGGATATGCTTCAGCCGTTGCAGTGGTACTCTTCGGCATTATTCTGGCGCTTACGGCTATTCAGATGCGTTTGCGGAAGTATCAAGAGTAAGGAGTTGAAATCATGAGAAAGAAAAAAATCCCCTTTATAGAGCAACTGGGTGTACATATAATTCTTTTCGCGGCATTTCTCATCATGGCTATCCCCTTTTTCTGGATGGTTTCAACATCTTTTAAGAATCCAGATGAGATATATATATTTCCCCCAAGGTGGGTCCCTCACAGACCGACTTTTGACAATTATATTGAACTCTTCAAAACAGTGGATTTTGGAAGGCCACTTCTAAATACGATCATTGTGGCAGTTACTTCGACTTTTCTTTCAGTAATGCTTTCGGCCATGGCAGGGTACGGTTTTGCAAAATTCAGGTTCCGGGGCAAAGAAAAGCTATTTCTACTGGTCCTCGCAACTCTAATGGTTCCCGGACAAATGACACTCATTCCAGTTTATCTTATTTTGAATTCTTTGAACCTGTTAAATACATACGCCGGTCTGATATTGCCAGGGGTTGCCAGCGCCTTTGGTATATTCTTTATGCGACAGTTCATTACAAGCATACCAGATGAACTTATAGATGCGGCAAAAATGGACGGAGCAAGAGAATTCTTCATATTTCTTAAGATAATTTTGCCTCTTTCAAAACCAGCTCTTGCAACGCTCACCATATTTAATTTCGTTGGGGCGTGGAACTCTTTCCTCTGGCCACTGATTGTGGCAACTGACGAAAAAATGTACACGCTTCCTGTCGCTATATCCGTTGTACAAGGCCAATACGGCGAAAAAATAGCGTTGCAAATGTCAGGGTCTTTCATTGTCATAATTCCCATAATTATCGTGTTCTTCTTTGCACAGAAATACATAATCAAAGGGCTTTCAATGAGCGGCATGAAGTTCTGATGTATAATGCAACACCGTGTGTTGTGGAGATCCCTTTTTGCTTTGTAAAAAGACTATTCGCCTTGATTTTCATCCTCTTTCGGAGGGGATTCCTTGTTAAAAAGGATTTCATGTCTTTCGTTCAGTATTTTCCTTTTTCTGTAAATCAGACCTGTCATTGTCAAACCGTCCAGCAAATTGTGGATGATTATAGGGTATAAAAGGCTGTGGGAAATTTGAAAGCTGTATCCTAAAATGAAGGAAGCAAGGAGCCTTGGGACAAAATCCCTTTGAAAGTTCCTTAGGCTTTCTGCTTTTACCAGAACGTTGCCAATGTGGACAAGAACAAATACGAGGCTGGCAATAACAGTTGCCAATTCCACCGTTAAAAAGCTCATTTTTATGTATTTGCTAAGCCCTCCTTGAAAGAAACCTCTATATAACAGTTCCTCAACGATTCCGACCACCAGCCAGCTATAAAGTAATTGAGGGGTAGCTTTGTTCACACTCCCGTACCTTATTCTCATAATCCACACTGCTGGAGCGCGAAGGATACTGAAAAAGGAAACCAATGCCAAAGGAATCGACAGGGCAATAAGAAGCAAGCCGGGGATAAAGTCTCCAAAGGATATCCCAAGTTCCTGAAAGTCCAATCTGGAAAATTTGGCAAAGAGAAAGCTGAGAGAGATGCTAAATGGTGAAATGAAGAGCAACAAGGCAAACCCTCTAAGGCGCATTTTTCGTTCCAACGCCTTTCCGAGAAACCGTATAATGAGTATGTGAGATATAAGAAAGAGAAACAGCAAATAAGGCATTTTGACCTCCTGATTCAAGGATAGCATAAGGGGAATTAAACATGGCAATATGATAAAATACTCAAGAAGGCCAAAATAGTTGGAGGTGCTTGAATGCGTATCTTGAGCGGTATGAGGTCAACTGGAAAATTGCATCTTGGTCATCTTATTACCCTTGACAGATGGGTGGAACTTCAAGAGCAGGGAAATCAGTGTTATTACTTTGTCGCTGATTGGCATGCGTTAACGTCTCATATAGATAGTACGGAAGAATTTAAAGAATGGACCATAGACATAATAAGAACTTATGTTGCAGCAGGACTTAACCCGGAAAAGTCAGTTCTTTTCATACAATCTGCTATCAAGGAGCACGCGGAACTCTTCTTACTTTTGTCAATGCTTGTCCCTGTGCCACGGCTTCAAAGAATGCCAACATACAAAGAGCAAAGAGAACAGATAACGGACAGGGATCTTTCCAGTGCGGGCTTTTTACTGTACCCCGTACTTCAAGCTGCTGATGTGCTCATGTATCTCGCTGATGGTGTTCCCGTTGGAGAGGATCAGGTTTACCACATAGAGCTCACCCGGGAAATTGCCAGAAAGTTCAACAACCTTTTTGCTGAGGTTTTCCCGGAACCAAAGCCAATTTTGTCTAAGGTGACAAAATTGCCAGGTACAGACGGCAGGAAAATGTCAAAGAGCTATGATAACTTCATTCTCATAGATAGTGACGAAAAAAGCCTTTGGAAGAAAATGGCACCGATGATGACAGATCCTGCACGCAAGCGAAGAACTGACCCGGGAGACCCTGAAAAGTGCCCTGTATGGCTCTATCACAAGGCTTTTACTCATTCTACCGATGAATTAGACTGGGTTAAACATGGGTGCAAAACCGCAAGTATTGGTTGTCTCGATTGTAAGAGGGTATTGCATAAGAACCTTGTGGCTAAATTACAACCTGTATGGGAAAAGCTAAAAGCTTTTGATGAGCATCCCGATATGGTAATGGACATCATTGAAGATGGAAATAAAAAAGCTCGTGAATGTGCACAAGAAACAATGAAGAAGGTAAGAGATGCCATGAAGGTGAGTTGGTAAGATGGAACAACTTAGGCTCGTTTATTCTTTGCCGGAGTTTGAAGGTCCGCTGGATTTGCTGCTCTTCCTCGTGAGGAAGCACAGGCTTGATATCCGCTCAATACCAATAACAATTATTGCGGATGAATTCCTTGCGCACATCGAAAAGATGAAAAAACTCGATATGGAAGTTACCACTGACTTCATTGTTATGGCTTCAACTCTTATGCAAATGAAATCAAAAGCTCTTTTACCAAGACTAAGCCCTCAAGAAGCTGAAGAGTTAAAAAAACAGCAGACACAGCTTTATCGACAAATTGAGGAATACAAAACCCTTAAAGAATTATCAACCAGATTCAGGGAAAAACTGTACGAATCTTATTCTTACGAGCGAGTTAAAGTCGGAGTTACTGAAGAAGATACAGCTGTGGATTCCCTTCCTGAAAGGCTTGTCAGAAGTTTTAAGAGTATACTCAAAGAAACGATTGAAAAAGAGAAGGTTTATACGATAACCGCTGAATTATATAGTGTAGAAGAACGCATGGAAGAACTTGAAAATGAATATCCGGAAATAAGACTTCTTGAGCTATTAAAAGGCTGTAAAAGTAGAATAGAAGCGATTGTTACCTTCCTTGCAGTGCTCGAACTCATAAAATATGGAAGATACGAAATAATCGCACTGGATCCTGAGCCAATTATACAAAGGGTTTTTGCTGGTGTTGAAATTGTAACGATGCAGGTTGTTGAAAAACAGGAAACGGGGAAGGTGAAGTAATGGCCACCGAACTCACCAAAAAAGCAGCAGTGGAAGCACTCATATTTGCTGCTAAACAGGGAATAGAACCGAAAAGGATCGCCAAAATTCTCGGAATGAAACTCAACCAGGTCATGATTCTAATTGAAGAACTTCAAGAAGAATACAATAGCCCCAACCATGGTGTCAATTTAAAGGCTGTAAAAGGCAAACTACGCTTTTATACGAAGAAGGAAGTTCAAAAATATGTCTCACAACTAAGCAAACGACCAATTGTGAGTATAACAGATTCTCAGATGGAAGTGCTTGCAATCGTGGCTATACGGGGTCCAATAACACGAGCGAACGTGGAACTCATAAGAGGGAGGTCATCACAATCCCAGCTTCTGGAACTCAGCCGCATGAAACTTATCAGAAAATCTAAATCAAAACTTCCGGGACGCCCTTATCTGTACAAAGTAACCAACAGATTTTACGACACCTTTCAAATAAATGACCTTTCAGAGATCGTCCAGGGTCTTGAATTGCCATCAGAGGAGGTTGAGGAAACTGAGGGAAAAGCTTCAGAGATTTCTTCAGAGAAACACGAATCTATCCCGGAGAAAAGCAGCTGAAGCCATAAAATCTGGCCACGTTAAGGTCAATGGCGAAGTTATTACCGATCCCTGGGTAGAGATAAATTCCTCTTCTGATATCCTTCTTGATAACAAAAAAGTGAACATTAGCTGTGAAAAGAGAGTAGTCTATGCTCTGCACAAACCAGCAGGAGTTCTTACTGCGATGAAAGACGATAGAGGAAGGCCAACGATAGCAGACCTTATAGCTGGAAAAATAAAAGAGAAAGTGTTTCACGTTGGTCGGCTGGACAAAGATACAGAAGGTCTTTTACTTCTAACAAATGACGGTGATTTCGCAAATAAAGTCACTCACCCTTCTTCAGAGATTGAAAAAACATACATAGCCACTGTGAATGCTACATTGACTGAAAAAGAGTTAGAAGCTCTGAGAAAGGGAGTAACATTGAGAGACGGCTATAATACTTCTGGAGCCAAAGTGAGGCTTCTGAAGAGAAAGGGTAAAGGCACAGTTGTGGAGCTTAAAATTCACGAAGGGCATAAGCGTGAAGTTAGGGAAATGTTCAGGGCTTTAAATAAAAGGGTAATAGCTCTAAAGAGAACCGCGATAGGCGACCTAAAAATTGACATAGTCCCAAAGCCAGGCATGTTGAAAAAATTGAGTAAAGAAGAGGTATTCAGAATAAATAAAGGGGACCGCTAAGGGTCCCCGAGTGCTTTCTATCCAAGGGGG
>NZ_CEYIHJ010000057.1:7945-10054 GCF_982836095.1 Kosmotoga sp. | reverse complement strand
TGGAATACAATATGAGGAAGGACGTTTTCTCCCACATCCAGACACTACCCTTTAGTTTCTTCGATAAAGTTCGGACAGGAAAAATAATGTCGAGAATTGTCAATGATTTGAGAGATATTACCGAGCTTGCGCACCATGGGCCTGAGGATCTCTTTATATCGCTTATAACTCTTATTGGAGCTTTTATCATCCTCATGAGAACCGATTGGAGGCTTACATTGATAATCTTCACTTATATTCCTTTCTTAGTGTGGTTTGGGATAAAAAAGAGGCAGAAAATGTCTCGTGCCTTCATGGCTGAAAGAAGGCGAATTGCCGATGTAAACGCGCAATTGGAGAACAGCATTTCCGGGATACGTTTGGCAAAATCTTTTACCAACGAAGACCTTGAGAGGGAAAAATTCGACGAAGGTAACAGGAGGTTTGTCGAGTCAAGAAAGCGTGCACTTAAAGCCATGGCTGAGATGTTCACAGGCGTTGACCTGTTGTCGAATATGTTGAAGCTCACGGTGCTTCTCGTTGGTGGTTATTTGACTTTGAAAAAAGTCATCACACCCGGTTCGCTGGTTGCATACTTTTTATACGTTGAACTTTTTTTGCAGCCAATTCGAAGGCTGATGATGCTTGCGCAACAATATGAGGCTGGAATGGCTGGTTTTAAAAGGTTTGTTGAGATAATGGATACTAAGCCCAATATTGTTGACAAAGATGGCGCAATCGAATTGGAAAGGGTAAAAGGGGATATTGAGATAAAGAACGTTTCTTTTTCCTATGATGGAGGGGAAAAGGTTTTGCAGAATATAAGCCTAAAAATCCCTGCAGGAAAGACCGTTGCCCTTGTGGGTCCTTCAGGTGGCGGGAAGACCACGCTTTGTCATCTTATACCGAGATTCTATGAAATATCTGAAGGTGAGATCTTGATCGATGGGATAAATGTAAAGGATGTTACGTTGAAATCCCTGCGAAGGAATATAGGGATTGTGCAGCAGGATGTTTTCCTGTTTGCGGGTACTATAAGAGATAACATCGCTTATGGTAAGGGGAACGCAACTGAGGAGGAAATCATTGAAGCTGCAAAGCGTGCGAATATACATGATTTTATAATGACTCTGGAAGAGGGATACGACACCTACGTAGGCGAAAGGGGCGTAAGGCTTTCTGGCGGCCAGAAACAAAGAGTTTCAATAGCAAGGGTTTTCTTGAAAAATCCTCCTATTCTCATTCTCGACGAAGCAACCTCTGCATTGGACAACGAAACCGAGTTGAAAATCCAGCAATCCCTTGAGGAGCTTTCCAAAGGGAGAACATCGCTTGTTATAGCCCACAGGCTTTCTACAATAAAGCACGCCGATGAGATTATCGTTATAACAAAGGATGGGATTATAGAGCGAGGAACCCATGAGGAATTATTAGAGCTAAGGGGTCATTATTACAGGCTCTATAAGTCCCAATTCAAAGGCTATATACCGGATTCTTTCGATGAGAATCCAGCAAGTGAACTTGTATGATTAAAGCTTAATATCTGTCTTCTTGAAAACCCAGGCACCTGCAAAGAGGAAGATGGCTGAAATGAGCATTATTGTCAACGCGTTACCAAGCATTATTTGATTGTTTTTTATTGTGTCTATCAAGGGTATATATCGGAAGATGCTAATAATAGACATCCACTCAAGGTTTTCAAAACTTCTGCCCAGAGAGTCTCCAAAATACATGAAAATGATAAGCCCTATGGAGATAGAAGTATTCAAAGAGCTCTTCTGCACAATCACCGACACCAGTGTAGCCACGGCAGCAAAGAATACCTGGACGGTTAGGGCATAGAGCCCGAAGGCATAGAGAATCTTTGTACTATATTCCTGATGAACAAAAACATCGAATAACTTTACCTCGAATAACGTGAATATTCCAGTGAGAAGGATTATAAAACTGAACATTACCGAAAGCTTTGAAAGAAAAACTGTCAATCTTGAGCTTGGTTTGACAAGGAGATATTCGATGGTTTTTTGCTCAAACTCTTTTGAAAACATCGAACCAGCAAGTATAGAAGCAAACACGGCAGACAGGATATAGACAAAACTCATGCCCAGGGCGTTGGTGAAGTCGCCCCCT
>NZ_CEYIHJ010000057.1:0-7935 GCF_982836095.1 Kosmotoga sp. | reverse complement strand
GGTCTGGTCAGCAGTTCCGGTTCAAAGCTGAACATCTGTAGAAGCAGCTTGGGCATTTTTTCAATAAACTTAAGCATAGCCCCAGATTGTTGAATAAGCTGGTCGGTAAGGGGAATATACATAAAAGAGAAGGCAACAAAAATCGATGTCCAGATAATAAATGAGCGGAGATTCCACTTGAATTCTTTTCGGTATATGTTGGTAAAGCTCATTTGTCAACCTCCTGCGTGTAAAATTCCATAAAGGCTTCTTCCAGAGAGGGATTCCTTATTTGTAAATCGCTAAATTCCAGGTTTGTCAGCGCTTTGAGAAAACCTTTCAGCTCGTCGCGATTTATGGAGAAAGTGAATTCCCTTCCATTGTTGTTAACAAGTTCATATTCATATAAGCGATCAGGCTCTTTTAGCCCGTAAACAGTTACCAATTTTTTGGTATATTTGTGAATATCTTCCATTGCAAGTTCTTTGACCAGCTTTCCTTCTTTGATTACTCCAACCCTCTGACAAAGGCGCTCAACCTCGGTAAGGACATGAGAAGAAAACAATATAACCGTTCCCCTCTTGCGTTCTTCCTGGAGCAGTTCATAGAGTTTGCTTTGAAGCAGAGGGTCAAGACCATTTGTTGGTTCGTCCATAATGAGATATTCTGGCTTATGGACAAGGGCTTGAAGAATTCCAACTTTTTTCTTGTTTCCCTGTGAGAGTTCTTTGAATTTTTTCTCAGGATTGATGTTGAGGAATTCGACCAGGTCTTTCTCGTAATCGAGCTCTATTTGAGGATAAAAATTTCGGTTGAATCTTAAAAATTCCCTTATCTTCATGTCAGGATAAAAATTAACCTCTCCGGGTAGATAGCCTATTTTGTTTGTGATACGCTTCAAATCCTTTGGAATTTCATGCCCGCCTATTGTTATATTTCCAGAATCTTTATAAAGGAGCCCTAAAATAATGCGAATCGTAGTTGTTTTCCCGGCACCATTGGGCCCAATGAGCCCATATATTTCTCCAGGTTTTATCGAAAAGCTAACATCTTCTACACCTCTGTACTTTCCGTAGTATTTTTTTAGATGCTTTGCAACAAGCATTTCTCCCCCTCCTTTATATGTTGATTTTACCATTGATGCGAAGTACATAATGAACAGCTATCTCGCTGGTATTCATATGCGATGGCAAAAGTAAATTTGCTATATGATAAAAATATTCTAAAAACTTCCTGTATTTTGCCTTCTATTGTTTTTCAATATCTATTTTTATTTGATTTAAAAGGATAGAATAACAATTGTTAGGAGTGGGGGGATTTGTATGGTAGTGAAAAGAATTTTTGCAGTGCTAATAAGCTTACTTATCGCGGTTTCTGTATTTTGTGGAGTTTCTATACTCGCACCAGATTTTGAGCTTGAGCCCCTAAATATAGAAAACCCGGCAACTTTTAACAACCAGGAATTCTGGTTTGAAGTGCTGCGCGATAGTCCTATAACAATTATGGCTGATTACGAAATCTATATGATCTTAAATTCAGGAGATGTCCTCATAACCGATAAATTTCTCGATCTACTGCTTACTCATATATTCCACTACGAAAACAGTTCATACATAAATGAAAATATCACTCCTCCTCACAAATTCCCGGACGACGGCACTTTTTACGTAAACGCTCCTTACACTCACGAGAAATTCTGGATGAAGCTTTTCTTTCCCTATGAATATCAAGTTGACGAAGATTGGTGCATAAAATACAAATCAGCGGAATACAGGGTTGAAATTGTCATTACAATAATACCCGAGCCTCCAACTGGAGGAGGCGATGGACATGTGACATATACACCAGGAGGTTGGGGAGCGCCACCCCACGGACATAATCCCGGGGCTTATTTGCATGCCAATTTCAGTGCTGCTTTTCCTGGTGGCTTAACCATAGGAGTTGAAGGAGTAGGCCGTTATGTGAGATTTACAGATGCTCAAGCAATAACCGATTATCTACCTGCTGGTGGTACTCCAGCAACGATAAGCACTTTTTATGTGAACCCTGCGACAAGCGCATTGGGTAACGAACTTGTCACGCAAATGGTTGCCCTTGCTTTGAACATAGGATTTGATCTGTACGACCCTGATTTTGCTCCAAGCACATTAAACCTTGCAGGGCTCGTTCTCAGTTATCCTCCGGCAGTACCACCCTCAGAAAGGTACATGGAAGGTATGACAGTAGCGGAAATAATGGCACTGGCAAACCAGATCCTTGCAGGTGAATCGACAGCTTATACTCCCTCGCAGGTCACTGATGTGATTACCATCATCAATGAAAACTTTGACAATGGAACAACAGACAACGGTTACCTTCATTAATCCATATTCCATTTAAGGAATTTGTCCTTTTGTGATAGCTCTCCTGCGGGAGAGCTTTTTTGTGAAAGGCAGAAGAAAAAGTGGTATTGATTTTCGGCATATTTATGTTATATTGTATTGTGAACAACGGAGGTGATATGGTGGAGGGTGACACTTGCCCGTATTATAGTATGTGTCCTGTTGCAAGAGCCTATGAACGTGGTATTGTCGATTCTGATTGGGCAAACATGTATTGCAAATCAAACTGGAAAGAATGCGCGCGATTCCAACTGGAAGATCCACTTTCTTACGAATTCGAGGGAGTTCTTCCTGATGGAAGTATAGATGAAGATTTAAAAGAGGAATATTAAAAAGGTGAGAGGGACTCTCACCTTTATTTTAGGTAATTGGATATATTTGCTTTTTCATTTATTATGGGGATTATAAAATCTTTGTGGGAAGTGAGAATTACGGTAACCCCTGGGCCATGTCCGGTTATGATGCAGTCCCCATGTACTACAACTCCAATGGTAACTGCTCCTTCCACATATCCACCCAAGCCGAAAGAATCATTATGATTCTCAATGGCCACAAAATCTCCGATGCAGAGTTTATCCAATCCCAATTTTCCGATAAGCGCTTTATCATTTGTAATTATGTCATAGTCTCCGCCAGCCGGGTTGCCTGAACCAGCGCCAGAGCCCATCAAGTATCCCGGGACAACAGCTTTTACAGGAAAAAATAGCTTTCCATCTTTTTCTTCTATCGATATCTTTTCAAAAAGCGCTGGATCTATGTTGTAAGCGCGAACCTCAGGATAATCCTCGAGGACCAATCCATTACCCCAACCTTTTACCTGAATTTTGTCCCCAATGGCAAGGCTTTCTTTAACTTCCTGGTTGAAGTGTATGAGAACGTGATTGATTCCACCATGTTTCCCAATCACATACCCCGTAGCATCTTTTGCCTTTCCGGTTAAAACTACAGCTTCATTGCCTATACAGGAATATTTGACATAAGCAGCGTTCATAGAATCATTTGGGTTTTTTGTTGAAACATCCGGTTCTACATGGTCACCAGCCATTTTATAAGCGCTGTCGCCAAGGGTGAAATTGTAAGTTATTCCCCCGGTTCCGGGGAAAAGCCAGGGCGTGCCATCAATTGCTAACCTGAAAGGTGCTCTAGTGATTGGATGTGCCACTTCTCCGGAAACAGAAATTTTCACTACACGATCTCTGTTGGTTTTCATATGATCCCCCTTTCATATAGAATTAAGGTGTGATTTCTCAGAACCGTTTTCTTATGTTTTCAAGAGTTTCCTTCGCTTCTGGAACTTGAGCAAAAAAACTTGAAAGCTCTTTACAAGGAAAATCTGAGCAGTAAGCGCAATTCCTTATCCCTTTTTCTTTTGCACAGGAGCGATAATAACACTCATCACAATGTGCGAATAAAACTTCTTCATTTAAACACCCCTTGCAGTTGATATCTTCCGGTTTTATCTTGGTATTGAACATTTCTGACCATTCTTTTGCAACTTCTTTCCTTTTTGCGTCATCATTGTTTATTGTGGCTATATATGCGGGGCATTCAGTACATTTTATTCCGCAGTAAGCAATCATTTGTCTCCCCCCTTTTTTGCCTTTAGACTACTTGGCGCCAATGGTATATATTCAACTTTATAATTCTACCATTTGATAGAACGCATTTATCAATCTTCGGTATTTTTAAAAATCGCCCAACTTTTTCAAACCATTTTTATCGAGGAGTTTTACCTTTCTACCTTCTTGAACAATCAGACCTTCTTTAACCAATTCCGAAAAAGCTCTTGAAAGGGAAGGACGTGCCACTCCAAAGCGACTGGCTAATTCATCTTTAGTAATGTCAAGAGTAAACTCGTTATTTTCGGCAGCTTTTTCAAGAAGATATCGAGACAAATTCTCTTTCAATGTGTTCAATGAAAAGGAATGTACTTTTTTAGCCAGTAATACTACCCTGTCACCCATATCTTTTAATAACCCTCTTAAAAACTTTTCGTTAGTCATACACAACTCTATAATGAGTTCTTTTTTCATGGAAAGAATCACAGCATGATTAGTGGCAACTATATCTACTGGAAGGACAGGTTCGGAAGAAAAAAGGATCCCGCTTGCCAAAAT
This sequence comes from Kosmotoga sp., assembly GCF_982836095.1. Classification (NCBI taxonomy): domain Bacteria; kingdom Thermotogati; phylum Thermotogota; class Thermotogae; order Kosmotogales; family Kosmotogaceae; genus Kosmotoga; species Kosmotoga sp. The sequence goes on along the minus strand of NZ_CEYIHJ010000057.1, from coordinate 3,458 downwards.
TCCCGGAGCTTCTATTTTTTCCAGCACCAGCCTTTTGCCTTCAATGCCTTGCATCTCTGTGGACATTTCCCCTTTTAGAAGCACAAGCAAAGTCTGGCAAACATCGCCCCTATGTTTGACAGTTTCCCCGCTATGATAGTGCTCGATGCAAGCCTCACTTTTTCTGAAAAGTGCTTCCAATTCTCCTATGTTCATCTCTTCAAAGGGTTTGAGTTTTGAAAGGTTCATAATGAGATCATTCATGGCTACCTCCATTTTGTAACATGTGTTACGGAATACAACTTTCAAAGAGATTATACTTTAATTGAAAGGAAATTCCAACCAAAATAGGAGGAAATAAAATGATGAATAACGCGGAAAAACGGAAAAAGCTAAAGGAAATGCTCAAAAAACTTCACAATAATCCTGAAAAACTTGAAAGCATAAAAGAACGATTTTCTGAATTAATAAGGGAATTAACACCTGTGGATATCTCAAAAGTGGAACAGGAACTGATAGAGGAAGGAATTCCAGCAGAGAGTATTCAATTGATGTGCAACGTGCATCTTGAACTTTTCAAAAAGGCGATTATTGAGGATGAAATCGATGTGGAACCATGGCACCCTATCCACATTTTGGTGGAAGAGCATAAAGACATCATGAATGTGTTTGACAACTTCAGAAGATTCATGATGGAAAAAGAAGAAGATCCAAGAGAAATGCTCTCTAAAACCCTCGATTATTTCGATCAATTGGAGCTTTATTTTTTAAAAGAGGAAAATGGCCTTTTTCCTTTTATAGAAAAACACGGTGTTGTGCAACCACCTGCGATAATGTGGAAAGAGCATGATCAGCTCAGAGCGTGGCGAAAAGAACTCAAAAAAATTTCAAAAGCCCCAAAAGAAAAGCGGAACGAAATTAAAGAACTTGCACTTGCCATCGCTGAACTTTTTACTGATCACATTTACAAAGAACACAAAGTGTTGTTCCCCACCGCTTTAAAACTCATATCCACTGATGAATGGAAGGAAATAAGGAAAGCCTTTGACGAAATAGGATATTTTTCCTATAAGCCATCACCTTTTTATCTCGAGAGCCAAACACCACAGATTTCTGAGAGTCTGGTTAATCTCGGTAGCGGTTATATGACTCCTGAGCAATTGAAGCTGATGCTTGATAATTTGCCCTTCGATATCACTTTCGTGGACGAGACGGATACGGTGAAGTTTTTCAGCGAAAATCCAGAGAGGATTTTTGTCAGAACCAGGGCTATTGTAGGGAGAAAAGTTCAAAACTGTCACCCACCGAAAAGCGTAAGTATTGTAAACAAAATCCTCAAGGACTTCAAGGAAGGGAAAAGAAACGAGGCTGATTTTAGGCTGAAACTTGGTGATAAGTATATCTACATAAGATATATAGCCATTAGGGATTCAGATGGAAAGTATATCGGGACACTGGAAGTTTCTCAAGATATAGCGCCTATTCAAAAAATCACAGGCGAAAAAAGAATTTACGATGACAACAAGGAGGTGGAATGAATGGGTATGTTCTGTTATCAGTGTTCAGAAACATTAAAGGGAAAAGGATGTACTGTAAAAGGAGTTTGTGGTAAAAATCCCGATGTTGCGAATTTACAAGACTTGCTTGTTTGGCTGCTCAAAGGCCTTTCATATTGGACGGTTAAAGCGAGAAAACTCGGCGTGAGCGATCCGGCTGCTGATCTCTATGTTGCCGAGGGACTTTTTACTACCATAACAAATGTCAATTTTGACCCTGAAAGCATTGGCACGAAAATTGAAAAAGCGCTTAAGCTAAGAGATAAAGTAAAAGAAGCCTTTCTCAACGCTTACAGAGAAAAAGAAGGCAAAGATTTCAATGAAGAGACTCCTGAAGCAGCCACCTGGAATGTACCTGGTGGGTTAGATGTTTGGGAACTAAAGGGAGCCGAGGTAGGTGTTCTATCAACAAAAGACGAAGACATTCGTTCTCTGAGAGAACTCCTTGTTTATGGTTTAAAGGGGATTGCCGCCTACACGGACCATGCATATATTTTGAAGCATTCTGACAATTCCATTCTTGAGTTTATTGAAGAAGGGCTTGCCGCCACACTTGATGATAGCCTTAGCGTACAGGATTACATTTCCCTGGTAATGAAAGCAGGTGAAGTCGCCGTAAAAGCCATGGCCCTGCTAGATCAGGCGAATACGAGCACTTACGGCCATCCTGAAATAACAGAGGTTTACACAGGAACATATGCAGGCCCTGCTATTCTCGTAAGTGGCCATGATCTTCTCGACCTGGAAGAAATACTAAAGCAGACCGAGGGAACTGGCATAAGAGTTTACACACATGGCGAAATGCTGCCTGCTCACGCTTATCCGAAACTCAAGAAGTACAAGCATCTTGCCGGCAATTACGGTTCTGCCTGGCATAAGCAGCAGCAGGAATTCGCGGCATTCAATGGAGCAATTGTTATGACTACCAACTGTATTCAAAAACCTCTAGACAGTTATAAAGATAGAATTTTTACCACCGGCCTTGTTGGATGGCCTGGGGTAAAGCATATCCCCAACAGAACCGACAACCAGCCAAAGGATTTCTCACCGGTCATTGAAAAGGCGCTGAGTCTGGGCGGACTTGAAGAAAAACCCGGAAAGAAAATCGTAATAGGTTTTGCGCACAATCAAACTCTTGCATTAGCGGATAAGATAATAGACGCTGTAAAGAGCGGGAAATTGAACAGGTTCGTTGTCATGGGCGGTTGTGATGGTCATGCAAAAGAAAGAGAGTATTACACCGAAATGGCAAAGGAATTGCCAGAAGACACAGCTATTTTGACAGCTGGCTGTGCTAAATATCGTTATAACATGCTTGATCTTGGAGATATAGACGGCATCCCAAAGGTCATTGATGCTGGGCAATGCAATGATTCTTATTCTCTCGTTGTCACGGCGCTCAAATTGAAAGAGGCCTTTGGACTTGAGGACATTAACGACCTGCCCATATCATATAACATAGCCTGGTACGAACAAAAAGCCGTTACGGTTCTCCTCGCTTTACTGCATCTTGGGATAAAGGGCATTAGGCTTGGCCCGGTCCTTCCAGCCTTCCTTTCAGAAAATGTGCTTAAAGTGCTTGTGGAAAATTTTGACATTAAGCCAATAACCGATGTTAGGCAAGACCTCGAATTGATGCTTAAAGGCCTGTAATAAAACAGGGGCTTATGCCCCTGTTTTTTTACTGTGAACAGTTTTGAATAATTTTAGCTTTCTTAGATTGTATTTTTATTGAAGCCTAATACAACCTCTGCTGCTTTAGTGCTTCAAGCAATATAATTAGTATGCAGCCTTTGGCAAAATGCTTTTTTAAAATTGGGGGGATAGTTGTGAAGAAATATCTTCTTGTGTTTTTTCTTGTTATTTTTAGTGCTTTGATTTTTGGAGCCTGGCAGCCCGCTACGGATTACAGAGAGTTTGAAT
>NZ_CEYIHJ010000056.1:9971-10178 GCF_982836095.1 Kosmotoga sp. | reverse complement strand
GGTATTCAAACAAGTATCAACGCCTATACACATATCCGTGTGGGCTATGTCATTGTCTATTGTTCCTGGAATGCCAACTGAAGGAATGCCTGTTTCTTCCATTAATAACATAGCGCCTGTAAGGCTACCTTCGCCTCCTACCACTACAAGAGCATCTATCCCGTGCTTTTTAATTATTTCGGCGGCTTTTTTACGTCCTTGTTCTGT
>NZ_CEYIHJ010000056.1:7353-9961 GCF_982836095.1 Kosmotoga sp. | reverse complement strand
ATTCATCGCAACGCGAAGTCTGAAGAATAGTCCCACCTCTTTCCATAATACCGCCGACCGAAGAATAATTCATTTCAAACATATCTTCATCCAAAAGACCAGAATAACCCCGTTTTATGCCAATCACTTCATAGCCTTCAGTTACCGCTGTTCTCACAGTCGAACGAACCGCGGCGTTCATTCCGGGTGCATCACCACCGCTTGTAAGTATTGCAATTTTCTTTACCATGCCATCGACCTCCTGAGCATACCAAAGTAAAGTTAAATCCGGCGCGATTATAGCACATTAATCGCCATATCTCATTTAAGCTGAGACTTTATGTTGATTAACGAAGCTTGTCAGTCGGTGCTATAATTAATCGGAAGCGAGGTGAAAGCCATGAAAAAGCTCAAAGAAGCTATTCAGCGCCATGAAGCAGAGCTGATTAAAGGCATTCTCGAAAACGAAGGCATTGAAGTGGAATTGAGACCTTCGCACATTGTTTACACTGATACGATTTACTTTGGTGAAGGTTCGCTTACGGACATACTTGTGCCTGATGAAATGCTGGAAAAAGCAAAGAAGATTCTTGAAGAATATAAGGGAAAGGAGTAACAGCAAATGGGAGACCTTAAAAGAACGCCTCTTTATCAGGAACACCTCCGGCTTGGTGGACGAATGGTCGAATTTGGCGGCTGGGATATGCCTGTGCAATACGAGTCAATAATGGAAGAGCACAGGGCTGTAAGAACTATGGCGGGGCTTTTTGACGTATCACACATGGGTGAAATCTCAGTTAAAGGTAAAGATGCAATTGCCTTTGCAGATTATCTGGTTACAAACTCCGTTTCCACCCTTAAAAATGGTGAGATTTGTTACACGCCAATGTGCAATGAAAAAGGTGGCGTGGTTGACGATCTACTGGTTTATAGAATCAGTAACAGTGAAGTGTTGCTAGTTGTAAACGCTTCAAATATCGATAAAGATTTCAACTGGGTTCTTGAAAGGGCAAAGGATAGGGACTTTTCCATTACATTGGATAACATCTCAAACAAAACAGCCCAGCTTGCCTTTCAGGGGCCAAAAGCTGAGGAAATCCTCAAAGAAATTTCACAGGTAAAGCTTGATGAAATTCCCTTTTACCATTTTATTCATGGGAAAGTAAATGGAATCGATTGCCTGGTTTCCAGAACAGGGTATACAGGCGAAGACGGCTTCGAACTATATGTAGACACAGAAGCTGCCGTTCCCCTATGGAGGAAAATTCTCGAAATTGGGACTCCTTATGGCGTAAAACCAGCAGGTCTTGGTGCAAGAGACCTTCTTAGGTTTGAAGCCTGTTATATGCTGTATGGAAATGAACTCACAGATGAGATCACCCCCCTTGAAGCAGGGCTAAAATGGGCTGTAAAATTTGAGAAAGAATTCTATGGACGGCAGGCTTTGATTGAACAGCGTGAAGAGGGTCTTGAGAAGAGACTCAGAGGCATAGAAATAATCGATAAAGGAATAGCCAGGCATGGATATGAAATTTTCGCCGGCGACGAGAATATCGGCTGGGTGAGCAGTGGCATGCTTTCCCCTTCAACCGGAAAAAGACTCGCACTGGCTTATTTGAAAAAGGGCTACTGGAAAACCGGAACCGAAGTGTTTGTCAAGATCAGGAACAAACTGGTTAAAGCACAGGTAATAAAAACACCTTTTTATAGAGGTTCAGTTAAATCAAAGGCCTGAAAAACCGAAAGGAGGAGTAACATGAAAAAATACGCAAAAACTCATGAATGGGTTCTTGTTGAAGGAAATGTGGCAACGGTAGGTATATCTAATTACGCTCAGGAGCATCTTGGAGACATCGTTTATGTAGAACTTCCCGAAGTTGGAAAAGAAATTTCCAAAGGCGAAACGATTTGCTCGGTAGAGTCCGTAAAGGCTGCAAGTGATGTTTATGCCCCTCTTTCCGGGAAAATCCTTGAAGTCAATGAAGAATTAGACGCCGCCCCGGAAACTATAAACAGTGATGCTGAAAAAAGCGGCTGGATCTTTAAAATGGAATTCAGTGACCCCGCTGAACTTGATGGACTGATGGACGAGGAGGAGTATAAAAAGTTCTGTGAAGAAGAGGAGGCCTAAAATGAGCCACTTTTCATACATACCGCATACAGATGCCGAAATACAAAAAATGCTTGAAACCATAGGTGTGAAGAGTGTTGAAGCCCTTTTCAGCGATGTTCCGCGAGTCTTCGATTTCGATCTGGCGTTGCCCAATAGCTCTGATGAGTTCAGCGTGGCACGTGAACTGAAAACCCTGGCCCAAAAAAACCTCAATTTAAATGAAGTAGCGGTCTTCCGCGGTGCTGGAATCTATTATCATTACATTCCTTCTGTAATTCGTGCTTTATCCTCAAGAGGAGAATTCCTCACCGCATACACTCCGTATCAGCCTGAAGTATCCCAGGGTACGTTGCAGGCATTGTTTGAATTTCAGACAATGATAGCGGAACTGGCCGGGCTTGAAGTGGCAAACTCCTCGATGTATGACGGAGCAACTGCCGTGGCTGAAGCCGCTTTAATGGCAGTGCGTGTTAATGGCAGAAACAAGATTCTGATTTCGAGAGCCCTCCACCCAGA
>NZ_CEYIHJ010000056.1:0-7343 GCF_982836095.1 Kosmotoga sp. | reverse complement strand
GTTACCGGCACCTATTGCCATGCCCAGAATATTGAACTTGAAGAGCTCCCTTATTCAGAAAATACCGGCCAGATAGATCTTAAAAAATTGAAAAATAGCCTGAATGATGATGTTTCTGCGGTTATTGTGGGTTATCCAAATTACTTTGGTATCATCGAAGATTTGCGGGAAATAAAAGCGCTTCTCGATGAAAAGGTCATGTTCATAGTGGTTGCAAACCCCATTGCATTGTCTGTTTTGGAAGCCCCTGGAAGCCTTGGCGCAGATATAGTTGTGGGTGAAGGGCAGCCATTAGGAAACCCACCCAGCTTGGGTGGACCAGGGTTGGGATTCTTTGCAACAAGAGAAAAATTCGTGCGAAAAATGCCCGGAAGAATTATCGGGGAAACGCAGGACGTCGATGGAAAAACGGGCTATGTTATGGTGCTTCAGACAAGAGAACAGCATATCAGAAGAGGGAAAGCCACTTCCAATATTTGTTCGAATCATGCCCATAACGCTGTTATAGCCGCTATTTATATGAGTTTGATGGGAAAAGAAGGGCTCAGAGAAGTGGCAATAAGATCTTATGATAAAGCTCATTATCTCTTCCAGAGAATATCGGAGATTGAGGGAATGGCTCCACTCTTTTCTGGTCCCTTTTTCCACGAATTTGCTGTGAAGCTAAAAGCTTTAACTGCGGGTGAGTTGAATAATAAATTGTTGGAACACAAAATACTTGGTCCTATGGAACTTGAGAAAGATTTCCCGGAACTCGGAAATTCTGTTCTTTTTTGCACCACTGAAGCCGTTCGAAACGATGATCTCGAATTTCTTCTCGGCCGTCTGGAGGAGATAATATGACGATATTCGAAAAATCCGTATCGGGAAGAAAAGGTTACTCATTACCCGATGAGACCCTGCATGATAGTTCTCCGCTTTCAAAGATTCCGGAGCATCTTTTACGAAAAAAAGCAGTTGAACTTCCTGAAAACAGCGAAGTGGACATTGTTCGCCATTATACAGAATTATCAAGAAAAAATTACTCTGTGGACAACGGTTTTTATCCTTTGGGTTCCTGCACCATGAAATACAATCCGCGGTTGAATGAAGAAATGGCCTCTCTGGAAGGGTTTTCATATCTTCATCCTTATCAGCCAACTGAAAGCATTCAAGGAGCTCTAGAAGTCATGTATGAGCTTCAAAGAATGCTTGCTGAGATAACCGGCATGGATGTTTTTACCCTCCAACCGGCAGCTGGTGCCCACGGAGAGCTCACTGGGATGCTCATTGTAAGAAAATACTTTGAGTTGATGGGAGAAGACCAGAGAAAGAAGGTTATTGTTCCCGATTCCGCTCACGGTACAAATCCAGCGTCGGCAAAAATGGCGGGCTTTGATGTGGTGGAAATTGCGTCAAATCCTTCCGGGTTGATAGATTTGGGCAATCTGAAGGCAGCATTGGACGAAACCGTGGCTGCTATAATGTTGACTAATCCCAACACTCTTGGACTTTTTGAGAAGGATATCCTTGAAATTTCCAAACTCGCGCACGACAATGGAACGCTCCTGTACTATGATGGTGCAAACCTCAACGCAATTATGGGACATGTTAGACCTGGGGATATGGGTTTTGACATTGTACATCTCAACCTTCATAAAACCTTTTCCACACCTCACGGAATGGGAGGACCCGGCAGTGGTCCCGTAGGAGTTAAGGAAAAATTGAAGGGATTGCTTCCTGCACCATTGGTTGCGTTGAACGATGATGGTTATTATCTTGATTATGATTTGCCAGATAGCATTGGAAAGATGAGAAGTTTCTACGGCAATTTTGGAGTTCTTTTAAAAGCCTATGCATATATTAGGATGCTGGGCAAAAATGGGCTGAAATTCGCCAGCGAAATGGCTGTACTGAATGCGAATTACTTGAGAGTAAAACTCTCCAAGCTCATTCCGCCTTCTCATCCCGGAATCTGTAAGCATGAGTTTGTACTTGATGGAAGCGTCCTTGTCAAAGAATTTGGCGTAAAAACTCTGGACCTGGCGAAACGCCTTCTGGATTATGGATTGCATCCGCCAACGATTTACTTTCCTCTCATTGTTCATGAGGCTCTTATGATTGAGCCTACCGAGACCGAAAGCAAAGATAACCTCGATAGATTTGCGGAAGTTATCGAGAAGATTCTTGAAGAAGCCAGAGATAATCCTGAGACCCTGAAAAATGCGCCATATTCAACGCCTGTAAGGCGACTGAATGAAACCATGGCTTCCAGAAAGCCTATAATGCGTTGGAAAGCTGAAAAATAAGGGCCGGTGTAAACCGGCCCTTTTCCGTTGGTGAGGTGGAATCTTGAGGCTTGACAAGTTTTTAAAGATAAACAGAATAATCAAACGCCGGACGTTGGCAAAAGATGCCATTGATAAGGGGTTTGTGTTGAAAAATGGAAGGAGAGTTAAACCTTCCAGCGAAGTCAGTTCTGGTGATGAAATACAGATAAATTTTGCAAACAGAATTCTCGTGGTGAAAGTGATGGAAAATATGGAAGTAGAAGTCATCAGTGAAGAGAAGCGTGGCTCTTAATATCGGCTTCAATAGATTTCGCCTGCTGTGATCTTTATCGTTTCATCACCTGCTTTCAACAACAGGTGCTCGGAGTTTATCTTCTCAATGATTCCCGTGATTTTTTCGCCATTCGGCAGGCTAACCTTTATTTTGTCTCCTACCTTGTGTATCAGATATTTTTTCCATTTTCTTATGAAGTACTTTTTCATCCTCACCTGAAGATATTTCCTACGAAGGCTTTCCAGTTTATTCAAGAGCTTTTTGAATACAAAACTCACATCGTAGTCTCTTGAGGTTACTTCTTTCAAAGAAATGGCTACTTTTGACAGCTCAGGTGGAATACTGTTTTTGACATTGAGCCCAACTCCCGTTACAACGCCAAGCAATTTCTCGCCTTCTGTTGCTGCTTCGGTTAGAATTCCAGCGATTTTTTTCCCATTTACATAAACATCATTCGGCCATTTTATCATAGCCTCACAGTCCAGCTCGCGAAGCAATTCGGTAACCCCAACGCTGACCAATTTGGTGTAGTATCCGGTGTCTTTCAGCAAACGTGGTTTGAAAACGATGCTGAACCAAAGTCCTCCATTGTTGGAATGCCAAACGCGGCTAAACCTTCCATATCCTGCGGTTTGTTCCAATGCCCAAATAACACTGCCTGATGGTAACTTAGAAAGATTCTCCATGGCATATCTGTTTGTTGAAGGCAACTCGGTGAAGGAATAAATTTCCTCTCCTATAATCACTGAATCACTCCTGCGCCAGAAAGTTCTTTCACATGTATATCCAATTGTGGAAATGGTATATTGATGCCTTTTTCTTTCAGTTTTTTGTATATCCCGGCAGCCACATTGTTTTGAACATCGAAATAATTGGCTCTTTCGAACCAGAAATATAGCTTAAAGTCAATGCTAGAAGCATTGAATCCGTTGAAAACGACGAAATTCGAAACGCCCTCTCCTCTGTAAATAAGCTCTTCCTCATCTATAACTTCTTGTAAAATGCCAAGAGCTATGGAAACATCGACTTCGTAAGGAAGACCGACAATCATCTCTAACCTCCTGACAGGACCAGGCCAATAGTGAATGATGTCACCACTCCACACCGATGTGTTGGGGATAAGTACTTTTTTCCCATCGAAAGTTCTCAGAATCGTATGGTTCAGATTTACCGTATCGACAACCCCGCTGTGTTCGCCAATTTTGACTACGTCTCCTTCAATTACTACTCTTCCGACAAGTAAAAATATTCCAGAAATAACATTTTCAAGAGGTTTTTGAAGCGCTATACCAATGACAAGTCCTCCCACTCCAATGCCTGTTATAACCGGTATAAGGTCTTCAAAAACCACACTCAAGATTATCATAGCTGCGATTAAGAAGAAGAAAACATTCAGTACGAGCTTCACTGTGTTAGGTGCTTTGAGGGTGGCGCCTTTTCTTGAATAAAAACCTCGTATTACTTTGAACACGAATTTCGAGGAATAATAAGCCACCAGGAGAAGCAAAAGGCTGATTCCTATTTTTGATAATACGGAAACCCAGCCAGTCATTCTTTTCCCTCCTTGAAACTATGTTCACCTGAAGGAAATTTCGCAGATTTGACTTCTTCGTTGTATTTTTTCAATGCTTCTACTATTGTTTCCCTGAGGTTCGCATAGTGCTTCACGAAAGTTGGCTTAAATTCAGTATTAATACCCAGAAGGTCATGCCATACAAGCACCTGCCCGTCACAATACTTGCCAGAACCGATACCAATGGTTGGAACCTTTACTTCTTCGGTCAATGTTTTCGCCACTTCTTCAATCACGAGTTCCAGCACAATGGCGAAAACGCCAGCATCTTCAAGAGCATTGACGCTTTCTACCAATCTTTTGACGCTTTTTTCGCTGCGCCCTTGCACAAAGTAACCACCGATGCTGTTCACATGTTGTGGGGTAAGCCCAACATGTCCCATAACCGGAATACCGTAATCCGTTAGTCTTTTTGCAAGGTTCGCAACTTCAATGCCACCCTCGAGTTTTACCGCATTGGCACCAGCTTTTATGAAGAGGCCAGCATTTTTTATCGCTTCACTTTCGGATGGCTGGTAAGACATAAAAGGCATATCAGCGATAACAAAGGAATTTCGTGCCCCCTTTCTCACAGCCTCCACAACCGGTAAAAGGTGCGCCATAGAAGCGGGCAGGGTATTCTCATAGCCAAGCATTACGTTCGCATAAGAATCGCCAACAAGTAACAGGTCTATTCCAGCTTCTTCGGCCATCTTAGCTTGAAAATAACTATATACAGTTACCATGGATAACTTCTTTTTTCCTTTGGAATTGATGATCTTCTTTACATTCATACTAATCACCTCTGAGATGCTGTATCATGCATGAAAGCTCTTCGTAAAGCCTGCCCAGTTGTGGATTGATTTTCAATAAAAGTTCCCGTTCGATTTCAAGTGTTTCCTGATCTTTTCTAGCCGCCGGGCCACTGAATTCCTCAAGGGTTCCTGCCTTAACTTTTTCAAGAAGACCTTCAAGGTATGAAGTCAAAAGTTCGACTACATCCTGGTTGGTAAAACCGAGTTTTTTCTGATATAAGTCTTTTGCTTGCTTCAACATAAGCTGGGAGAAATTTGAGCTAAAAACGGCAGCTGTATGATAAAGTGGTTTGCCTTCCGTTGTAATATTAACACACCTCAGCTCTTCTTTTTCAGCCAGAGAAATCAGGAATGAAGTCCCTTTTTCGTTGCCCTCCAACCCAAAAATAACTTTTTTTAAGATATTGGGTGAAAGCGAAAAACTGGATATGGATAGGTTAGGATGAAAACTTGCAACTCCCTTTCCAGCTTCAGCTGCTTCTTTAAAGACGTAGGAACTGACGGCACCACTCAAATGGATGAAATATTCAGGCTTGTGATTTAGTTTCCAGATTTTCTCAAAGGTTTCCCTTATAGCGGAATCAGATGTGGCTATTATCACCACTCCATCAAGTTCTGGTAACAGCTCAAAACCACCGGCTTTGCTGTCTGATAGCTCACCAGCCAACCACTCTGCCCGCTCAACTGTTCTGTTGATCAAGTGTGAAATGGTATAGCCTCTACTATAAAGAAATCTAGCCAAAAGGCTTCCAGCCTTTCCAATTCCGACAACTGATATTCTCATCTTCTTTTTCCTCCGGTGTTAAAATTATACATCAGGAACAAGAAAAGAAGCTTGAAAAGCTCTCAGGACTTTCTTTCATGAGGAGGATTTATTTTGAAGTGCAAAAAATGTTCATCAGAAGCGATAATACATCTAAAGCAGCACAACATAGCCCTTTGCCCTGAGCATTATGAAGAGTTTTTCTATTCCAGGGTAAAAAAGGCCATAAAGAGATATAGGATGTTCGGCCCGGATTGGAAAATTCTAGTAGCTGTTTCCGGAGGTAAGGATAGTCTTGTGCTATGGGAAGTGTTGAACAATCTCGGCTATGAAGCCGATGGATTATATATAGACCTCGGCATTGGCAAATACTCCGAAACTTCAAAAACCAAAGCTGTCTCTTTTGCCGAAAAGAGAGGTCTTAAACTTTTTATCTCTAGCGTGAGAGATTATCTTGGCGGACTTTCCACCCCTGAAGCAGCCAAAATCATGCGTAGAAAAACCTGTTCTATTTGTGGGCTGGTGAAAAGATATATAATGAACCGCTTTTCACACGAATCAGGATATGATGTAATAGCCACGGGACACAATCTCGATGATGAAGCTGCAACGCTCTTTGGAAATCTGACTCACTGGCAATTGGGATATCTTGAAAAACAGTATCCCGTTTTACCAAAGACACATCCGAAACTAACACCAAAGGTAAAACCTTTGATTCTTCTCACTGAGAGAGAAGTGGCAACCTTTGCACTTATGAAAAGCATTGACTATATCATGGTGGAATGTCCTGCTTCGAAGGGGGCTTCTTCGATGTTATACAAAGAGCTTTTGAACATTCTGGAGGTTAATCAGCCAGGCACCAAACATCGCTTTCTAACAGAATATTTCAAGGTCAAGGACATTTTTTCTGGCCAGGAAGGGAAAATAGAGTTGAAAGAGTGCAGCATTTGTGGCTATCCCACGACTCAGGACATATGTTCCTTTTGCAAACTACAAGAAGGGATTAATAAACGGATAAATGAGAAAGGGCGTTAAACTTTTTCTGCCATTCAATCTGGTGGCTCTCATGTTTTTTGGGCTTTTGGCGATATTTTCTGCCACGTATGGCAACAGGTTTTCAGGTTTGTTTTATAGGCAATTGTTCTGGGATGCACTTGCTTTCTCTGTGTTTTTAGTCGTTTCCAGACTTAGTTTCAGATTTTGGAAGGCCATTGCTACATGGTTGTTGTTGCTTTCCTTGCTGTTGTTAGTAATCGTATTGTTGCTCCCTCCCGTTTCTGGTTCGAGGCGCTGGATAGACTTTGGTGTTGTCAGCTTCCAACCTTCTGAAGTGGCAAAGTTCGTGATAATTCTCTTTCTGGCAAAAATATATTCGGAATCCCGGAAAAACTTTTACATAGGGGTTGCCATTACTGGGTTACTCGCGTTTCTCATATACAAAGAGCCTGATCTGGGAATGACCATGATGATTCTTGGAATCTGGTTTTTCATCACCTTTTTCAGTAGAAGATTCGATAAATGGATTCTTATTGTACTGATAGTCGGGCTTGTTATTTTACCTTTGCTTTTGTTTTTTGGGCTTGAAGAATATCAGATGAATAGAATTTTGAGCTTTATGAATCCCGAAAAATATGCATCGAGCTCCGCGTATAACACTGTACAGGCAATC
>NZ_CEYIHJ010000055.1:0-10251 GCF_982836095.1 Kosmotoga sp. | reverse complement strand
CTTTCATTGTAAAAAGGTCGGGTGCATCCCGGACATCCGGAAGTCTTAAAAGCCTCACTTAAATTTACAGAAGAAACATCGATTCCAAAGTCGATGAGTTTTTCTTCCTCATTATAAAGAAATTTCCCGTAATATTTCTTCGGGTCTTTTTTTAAAAGGTATCTTGCAATTTGAATAGTTCGATATGCCCTCATATCTGGTTGAGGGAGTCTTTCCAGTGCCGTTCCCTTTACAGGCGTAAATGAAAAAAGGCCAACTTCAATGTCTCGAGTATAGCACTGGTATATAAAGTCTATCACGTCTTTTTCTCTTTCGCCTAATCCAACAATTACGTGGGTCGATACTCTACCTTTAAACTCCTTTGCAGCATTGAAAAGTAGCTCTATGTGCTTTTCATAATCTCCACCCCGGTACTTTTTGAAAAGCTCAGGTGAGATAACATCCACAGCTATACCTATTCTCTCTATTCCTTGTGAAAAATAGGTTTTGACTTCTTCCATATTTTGAGGTCTTACTGATAGAGATATAGGGGTTTTTAGCCGCGAGAGTTTTTCGATCAGAATGAGGGCTTCTTCTTTGTATCCTTTACTTGATACCGTCTGAATGCAAAATCTGGAGAAAGGATTTTGCTTCTTCAATGTCTCAAGAACAGCTGATAACTCATATTGGGGCCATACCATTCTTGATAACCTGGAAGTATCTGCTTTGGACTTTCTTGCCTGAGCACAGTAAAGGCAGTTGAAAGTGCAACGATTGCCAATCATGAAATATGCTGTCGGCATGGGAATTGTGAATCTAAATTTTTTTAAACCGAGTTTTGCTGCAGTGCCAGCTGAAAGTCTTATATGCAAAAAAATCCCTCCACAAATATAATAGGGGCTCGCGCCCCTATTATATTACAGAGTTTGCTGCTTACATTTTATTCTGTTTGAACTTTTATTACTCTTGGTGCATCGTCATACTCGGTGATCGGGCTAATTTCAGAAATGTAGTTCATAACAACATCTGCAAGCACGAATCCTGTATCGTAGCCTTCAAGATCTTTTAGCATGGAATAGCCATCTCCGCCTGCGGCTAAGTAGTTATTGGTTGCGAGTGTGTAAACCTTTTCAGGATCAAGGGTTTCGCCATTGACTAGCACATCTTTGATTTCCCCATTTTCTATTTTGTAGCTAAGGCCTGATACCTGTGGCCTTGCACCTTTTCCTGCTGGAATAGTTGCAGTGTATTCCAGAACATCCATAAGCTGTTCCCCTGTTAATTTGGCAATGTATACCGTGTTTCCAAAGGGGAGAACAGTGAGGACGTCTCTGTAAGTTATTGGACCGGGATTTATGGAAGCTCTTATGCCACCAGCGTTTGTAATAACTAAATCAGCGCCTGTTTTCCAGAGCATAGCATCTGCTATCAAATGCCCAAGGTTGGTATCCTGGTTTCGGATAATATCTCTGGTACCTTCCAACAGGATCTTGGTTTCACCTACAACAGTGTCAAGCTTTTCGTTTCCGAGTTTCTTAAAGTAATCAAGTACCGTGGAAACAGCAAAATCTGGAGTTATATCGGCGAGCTTTATTGGAATAGCTTTGTAGCTAACGAAGGTTATTGAACCATTTTCAACATCGAGATCGAGTTTTCCAAGGTATTTTCCCCATTCGCCTGCTGATACAACGAGAGTACCATTGATAACTTCGGGTTTTTCGTATAGAGTATGACTGTGGCCATCAACAATAACATCGATTCCATCAACCTGTTCCGCGAGTTCGTGAGAATTAACTCCTTTTATGGGTTCTGCGTCGCCAAGATGTAACAATGCGATTACAATATCCGCTTGTTTTCTAAGCTGTGGTACCAGTTCTTTGGCTACCTCCACAACGCTCTTCCATTCGTAGTCCTGGGCATAAAGAGCCTCCAGAATCTCTGTCTCTTCTGCCGTGAAGCCGATGATGGCAACCTTCAAATCTCCGACTTCCTTGATGACGTACTGAGTAAAAGCGGGTTCCCCATCTTTATAAATGTTAGCGCTCAAAAATGGGAAGTGAGCCCAGTTCATTTGTTTCGCTAATACTTCAGGAGGATTGTCAAATTCGTGGTTTCCCAATGCCATAGCATCAAGTTTCATCAAATTGAGCGCAACGATATCAGGAGCTGCGTCAATAAGGTCAGATTCAGGGACCCCAGTATTCAGGTCTCCAGCGTGGAGAAAAACTGTATTGGGATTCTCGGCCCTAAATTGGTTTACAAGGGTCGCAATAAGCGCAAAACCGCCAATATCTGGGTTTTTGTACTCACTGAAAGTCCATGCATGTCCATGAGTGTCGTTAATGTGGAGAATAGTGAGCTTCTCTGCCATTACAAAGACCGAAAGAAGCACTAAAAGTAGTACTAGAAGTTTCTTCATTTTTACTTCCCCCTTTCTCAAAATTGGAATTGGAATATGAGATATTGCTGATAAACTGAAATTCGAGAAACAAACTGCCTGATGTTGCTGTTGCATCAATAATCTTTGCATTTCCGCTTTTTCCAAGTGATAAATCGCGCTCTTTCTCAATAATTATACACCTTATAGGTGAAGTAGATGAATAGGCAAAGGACAGAGAATCAAGAAAAAGATGTAATGAATCAGTCAGTTGCTTCTCTACCGAAAACTCAAGATGGGAAATACTGACAAATCCGAGGAAGCAAAAAGAAGCAACAAGCAATCCGATTAATAACCATAAAACAGCACTACCGTTCTTCTGGATAAAGAATTTCCCCAGAAGGCACCTCTCCCTCGAATTGTTTTTCTCCCACGTGATTCCATATTGCGGTGTTTTTCCCGACTAATACATTATCTGGAATTTTCACATCAGACCCCACAATGACCAGACCACCATTGTATATTTCTGGAGACACTTTGTTAGGCTTTTCTTCTCCAAAACCAAGTTGTACACTGTTGCCTATTATTGTCCTTTCAGAAATAATGGCCTTTTCAATGGTGCAATGCTCTCCAATGATGCAATTGGTCATTACCACTGAATCCCTTATGATTGAGCCTTCGCCAATATGAACACCTTGAAAAAGTAATGAATTTTCCACGGTGCCATATACTTCACACCCCTCGCTAATGAGGGAGCTCCTTATTTTTGCTTCTGGTGAAAAATATGCAGGTGGATATTCCTCTGTGTGAGTGTAAAAGCGCCAGGTTGGTTCATGAAGATTCAGCCCTGGAACCGGCCTCGTCAATTCGAGGTTTGATTCCCAGTATGCTTGTAGAGTTCCAACATCACGCCAATAGCCTTCAAAGTTAAAGGCATAAAGCTGACCGGAATTGTCAGAAATAATTCTCGGAATGATATTCTTGCCAAAATCATGAGCGCTGTTAGGGTCACGGGCATCTTCTATGAGTTTTACTTTCAAAAAACTCCAGTTGAAAACGTAGATACCGAGCGAAGCGAGATTTGATTTTGGTTGTTGAGGTTTTTCTTGAAATTCCATTATTCTGCCTTCGAAGTTCGCAATCATCAATCCAAAACGAGAAGCTTCGCTCATCGGGACTCTCATGCATGCGATTGTGCCGTCTGCTATCTTGGAGAAATGGAAATCAATTATTTCATTGTAATCCATAGCGTATATATGATCTCCGGAAAGGACAAGAATAATTTCGGGGTTGAACGAATCTATGAAATCGATATTTTGATATACAGCGTTTGCAGTTCCAGAGTACCAATCAGCATCGCTGCGCCCTTGAAATGGAGGAAGCATGACTACTCCACCATCTTTGCGATCTAAGTCCCAGTGCCTTCCGATTCCGATATGCTTGCTCAAAGCATGAGGGCGGTATTGAGTTAATATTCCCACATTGAAGATATCCGAATTAACGCAGTTACTCAATGTAAAATCTATAATCCTATATTTGCCACCAAAGGGAACTGCTGGTTTGGCAATTTCGTCTGTTAACAATCCCAGTCTTGTTCCCTGTCCGCCGGCCAGAATCATCGCAACTACATTTTTGGTCATTCCATCACCCCGTTATTAAATAACTCCGGATTTTTCGACTACAGCAGGGTTTTCAGGACTTCCCGATAATTTCCTGCCTGATCTGATTCTGGAGTTCTTATCCATGATGACATTCTCCAGCCTTGCGCCTTCTTCGATAACACAGTCTTCCATGATTATGGAGTTTTCAATAACTGCACCAGCTAATATTCTCACATTCCTGAAAACCACCGAATTTATAACCGAGCCAGAGATAATAGACCCATCACTTACCAGGGCATTTGTTACCCTTCCCGTTGTGGTTACCTTGGGAGGAGGCAGGTCCTTCAATTTTGTGTAGATCTTCCCGTGCTTATAGAAGAGTTCTTCTCTAATTTTATGATTAAGTATATCGAGATTGGTCTTGAAATATATAGCAACATCTGCTGTTAGATTTCTCCAGAATCCTTCAAACCTGTATTCCATGACCTTTAAGGAACTCAAATTTGCTGAAATTACTTCTACAAGGTTATCTTTTCCTTCTGGAACGCAGGAAAACAACAGCTCTCTCAATAAAAATTTGTTTATGAAATATATTCCGGCTGATTCTCTTAGCTCTTCTTCATTAATGTCGAAAGATTTTGTATCTTTATACCAGCCGGTAACTCGTCCTGCATTGCAACTGATGACTTCTTTAGAGGATTTGCTGAAAGGTATGGTAAGTACGGTTATATCCGCACCGTTGTTTATATGAGCTCTGAAAAGCCGTTGAAAATCCATCTTGTATATATGATCCCCTGAACCTATGAGAACGAAATCTTCATTTCCCCTCTTTAAGATGGTCATATTTTGAAAGATTGCATCCGCTGTTCCTTTGTAGCCAATGGTCTCACTGGAAAGCCGGAAGAAAGGTTGTAGAAAGAACAAGCCTCCTTGTTTTCTGTCAAGATCCCATTCCTTGCCAGAACCAATATGATCCATAAGGCTTCTGGGGCTATATTGAGTGATTATTCCCACTTTTGAGATGCCAGCATTCACCATGTTACTCAGAGTGAAGTCAATAGCCCTGTACTTTCCAAAAATGGGCAATGCGGCACTGGCTCGAATGTCTGTAAAGGGGCGCAAATTTGCACCTCTTCCGCCGGCTAATACCAGACCAAGTACTTTCACAGGAATCACACCCCTATTTAGTAATCAACACAGGGGAGGTTTGTCATAAAAGAAAGGTCGGGAACATCGGGAGGCATAGAATATTTCAGAGAATTCCCTATCAATTTTTTTGATTCTTCTACCGCTTGCTCGAAGAGATCCAGAAAGGTATTTCTGCTCTCCCAACCTGTGGTTGGATGAAACCACGAACGCTTATTCAGGTTTAACACGTCCATGCCATCGTATCCACCGTATTTTACCTCGCCAGAAAGCCTTTTCAACAACCGACCGAAAATGCTTAGAAAGCCTCCACCTTTTTCTTCACTTTGTATAAAAATCCTTGTGTCATAAACGGCTTCTGAAAAGCTAATATTATCTATTTTGAAGAATTCGTAAGCGATCTGAAAATAAAGCTCCTCGAGTTCTGGTGGCAACTCATGGGGAATTTTATCGGCAAAACTTATATCTGAAAGCGGTTTTCTTAAAACGCGCTTTACCATTTCAGCATCTATCGCCTTTTCAAATTCGTAATGCTTAGAACCGCTTCCAACCTGTGAGATAACGTAAGGATGGGTTAGCCTATCAAGGGTATGGTGACATATCAGGCCATAAACATACGCTCTTCGGGTTTTGAAAAGCTCTTTTACGACTGTGTGCAAATATTTCCCGCATTTTTGAGAGTGGAGTTTATTCCCTAACATCAAATATTCTGGGTTGTCCGGGACATAATAAAATACATTGGGTCCAAGAAGCCCAAGGACGAATAATCCGGTTTCTTCTTCACTTTTGAAATCAAATCTCAATTCTCTTAGAACCCGGGTGCCATGAAGATAGTGCGTCCAGTAATCAGGCACTACACTTCACCTCTTTTCCACGACCGCCCATAAGCATTTTAAATAAAGAGTTTCAGGAATTTGAAATAACCAGGGATGATCTCTGGACTGATAAGTAACCCCGAGAAACCTATAAAATATACCTTTATCGGTAGAAGCTTTACGTAGCGCTTCCACGAGATGATCGAGTGTAAGATTATACGCGCAGCTACAAAGCCCAATTACACCCTCATTCCTAATTGCCTTAAGACTATTATTCACAAGCCTTTTAAGCAATTTTATTCCTTTTGGAATTTCGTGCTTTCCCTTGATTAGCGAAGGAGGGTCTATGATTACTATATCAAATTGCTCTCTTTTTTCCAAGGTCTCCAGATAATCGAAAGCATCTGATTGAAGAAATTCGATCTTCTTTGAAAGATTATTCAATGCAGCATTTTGTTTTCCGAGTTCAAGATCAAAACTGGATTTATCGACTGCGGTTACTTGCGCGCCACTCAAAGCCATATTCAATGCGAATCCGCCAGTATATGTGAAAAGATCCAGGCCCCTTCTAAGGGCAAATTCTGACACAATTCTTCGCGCAAAAAGCCTGGAATCTCGTTGATCATAAAAAAAGCCGGTTTTCTGGCTTTTGACAACATCTACAAGATATGATATTCCATTTTCCTTGATGGTAAGCGAAGCTGGTGGTTCAGCGCCATAAAGAAGTCCAACATTCCTCTGGATCTTTTCACCAACCTGCATCTGAAAATCGCTTCTTTCATATACCGTAATGGGGCTTACTATATCTATGAGATGTTTTATGATTTCATTTTTGAAAAGTTCCATAATAGCGTTGCGAAACTGGACTACAATGATATCACCATAACGGTCAGCTATAAACCCCGGAAGCCCATCAGCTTCGCTATGAAAAAGGCGGTAATAGGGTTCAGTGAACGTTTTTTGGCGCCAATTTACGGCTTTTATCAAGCGTGAAAGAATAAATTCACCGTTGATAGGCTCTTCCTTAGTTGTTAAAAACATGATGCTCCTGTGCGAAAAGGGGTTATACAAACCTTTGCCAATAAACCTGTACTCGGAAGAGAAAACGTTAACCTCACTTCCCAAAAAAGCATTCCCTTGGAGCTCTTCAACTTCATCTCTGAAAACCCAGGGATAGCCATTGAGCAACTTGCGCTCTTGGCTTCTCTTAAGACGGGCTATTAGCATTAAAAATGCTCCTCCAAAAGCAATGGGTAATCAAAGATTTCTTTTTCGTCAAAAAAGAGTGAAATTTCGCGCCTAGCACTTTCAGGGCTATCAGAGGCATGCACGATATTCTTTCTCACGGAAACAGCGAAATCCCCGCGAATCGTTCCGCCACTGGCTTCCAGTGGATCTGTGCTTCCTATTGTATGGCGCACAAGCCTAACCGCGTGAGGTCCTTCCAGAATCATAGCGACGATGGGACCGTTGGTAACGAATTTTATAAGTGGTTCATAGAAGTTTTTTCCTTTGTGTTCCGCATATAATGCTTCTGCCTGTTCCTGATTTAACCAGAGCATTTTTAGGGCAACGATTTTCAATCCCCGACGTTCGAACCTTCTTATAACTTCTCCAACCAACTGCCTTTGAATGGTATTAGGTTTCAAATATACAAATGTTCTCTCTTCCATTTGTTCCCCTCCCTGTTCTTATTGTTTCATATACTGAAAGAAGATACAAAAATTCGAAATCATCCAAGAAAATATACCATATTCCTTGAAATATTCCGTTATAATTAAAATATGATTATTTCCAAAGAAATAGCTGATAAGATTTTTAAGTTAATATTAGAAGGCAACGGCACCAGTCTGGCTTTGATTGGTGAACAAGTTGCGTTGCTCAAAAAAGCTGCTCTTGAAATTGTTGAGAACGAGTTGAACTGGAGTGAGCGACGGTCGGTTGAAGATCTTCTGATTGTCGAACCTTCTGGTGGAAATATAGGCATAAAGGAAATCAAGAAACTTGAGCATTTTTTCATGCATAAACCTCTGGAGGGGAAACGCAAGTACGCGATTGTATACGAAGCCGAAAGGGTAACAACTGAAGCGGCTAACGCTTTCCTGAAGTTGTTGGAAGAACCTCCTGAATATGCTGTAATACTTCTAACCAGCACTTCATGGAATTCAATGCTTTCGACAATCAGAAGCAGATGCTTTGCCTTTGATATAAAAACACCTCTGGAACCAATGGAAAAGCTGAAAATGAAGTACATGGAAAAAGTAAAATACATCCATGGCGCTTGCTTCGAAGATTATGAATTGCTCGAATTCTGTTTGCATAATGATGTCACCGACATTATCAAGGAACTGATTGAGTACGAATCCCTTGAATTTCAAGAACTTTTAAAGGCATTAACCGAACTCGAAAAAAACGGGTTTGATGAAGGAAAATCTTTGAAATTGCGGAAAATTCATGTGGAAATTATAAGAAGATTTCTTAAAAAAGGAAATAAAGGTTTTTTTTCCATGTTCCGTGCTCTAAGAGATGCTTTGAATATTGGAGACGCTTTTCTGAACATACGCAAATTTGTGAAAACTCTTAGGAGCGTGGTTCAAGATGCGCTCATCATTTCGCATACATCATTCTGGAACAGAATCGTTAACCTTGACCTGTTAGAATGGCTGATGGTACTCGTTGATTCAGGATTCTATCTGGATGAAGAAGATTATCTTTGGATAAATTCTTTTGTAAGAAGGAAAATTTCTTCCCTGAACAAGGACCTGGTAATACATAGAGCTCTTTTTATATTGGTGAGAAGTATCTGGAGGGATGAATATGCCTGAGATATATGGAAATGTTTGTGGAGTTGAATTTCACCCGGTTGGAAAATTGTATCTCTTCACTGTGGACAACCAGAATCTAAAGCCGGGAGATAAAGTAATTGCGGAAACCGAGTTTGGTCTTGATGTGGGAACTGTGCGCCATGCCCCTGTAAAAATGCGTATAGATCAGATTGAAGATATAAAGCCGATATTGAGAAAGATGACAACTGAAGATGAGGAGAAGCATAAGAAAAATCAAAAAGATTCAAAAGATGCTTTTGAACAATGCCTTAAGAAAATCAAAGAACACCAGCTTCCCATGAGGTTGCTTGAGGCCAGATATATGTTTGACAGGTCGAGAATAGTTTTTTATTTTGGTGCCGATAGTCGTGTCGATTTCAGAGAGCTGGTGAAAGACCTTGCGAGGATGTTCAAAATCCGAATAGAACTCAGACAGGTTGGAATAAGAGACGAAGTGAAAATGAAAGGAAGTATGGGACTTTGCGGCCAACTGGCTTGTTGTGTTAGGTTTAAGCGGGAATTTGAGAGCATAACCTTGAAACATGCGAAAAAGCAGCAATTGCTCATCAACCCAGCAAAAATATCCGGTCGCTGCGGAAGATTGCTATGCTGTCTCGCTTATGAACAGCAACATTATGAAGAAGAACTTCGGGACATTCCTGATGAAGGCTCTTTGATTGAGTACGATGGAAAAACCTGCAAACTATTGAATGTGAATATATTCCTGAAGCAAATCTCTATGGTAACTGACGAAGGAAATATAATAAAGGTTCCATTCGATGAATTCAGGAAAAAACAAGGACTTGTGATTGGAGAAGTTTCACCAGAAGAACTCATAAAGAACAAAGACGAAGATATTCGCATCGATGAGGAGGGATGAAAGTGGACCGATCAAAACTTTCTTCTGAAGAGCTAAGAAAGCTGGAAGAGTTGGGAATTATTTGCCGCGGAGATATCCTGAAAATGACTACGGTTGCGCAGTCAGGCCATCCGGGAGGTTCGATGTCTTCCATAGATATTTATCTTACCGTGTACAAGTTTGCGAATATAGATCCCAAAAACCCCTTTGCACCTGATCGTGACAGAGTAGTTGTGAGTCATGGACATACATCACCTGGAGTCTATTCTGCTTTAGCAAGATTGGGATTTTTCAATATCGAGAAAGTTATAACGGGCTTCAGACACCCTGGATCGATTTTCGAAGGTCACATAACGAGAGGAATCCCCGGTATAGAATGGACAACTGGAAACCTCGGACAGGGTCTATCAGCCGGTGTGGGTATGGCTCTTGCCGCAAAACTCTCGAAAAGGGATTACCATGTTTTCACTCTTATGAGTGACGCGGAACAGGCAAAGGGACAGGTTGCGGAAGCTCGGAGAACCGCCGCAAAATACAAGCTGGACAATCTTACTGTGGTTGTTGATTATAACGACGCGCAGATTTCAGGCCGCGCCTTTGATACAATGCCAGTAAACATAAAAGGTGATTACGAAGCTGACGGTTGGAA
>NZ_CEYIHJ010000054.1:0-10310 GCF_982836095.1 Kosmotoga sp. | reverse complement strand
CGGCTCGTGAAAGCTGTGATAACGCAATCACAGTCACATCGAGCTCACGTGCAAGTAACTTTAGAGAGCGTGAAATCTCGGAAATTTCCTGTTGCCTATTATCAGCCCGGCCTTTCAAGTGCATTAACTGAAGGTAATCAACAAAAATCACCTTTATACCATGTTCTGCTTTTATGCGCCGTGCTTTCGCCCTGAGAGAGCGTGGGTCAAGTGATGCTTCATCATCAACGATGATTTTTGACCTATACAACACATCAGCCGCTGAGGTGAGCCTTTCCCAGTCCTTATCGTTCAAAAAAC
Source organism: Kosmotoga sp. (assembly GCF_982836095.1). NCBI lineage: Bacteria > Thermotogati > Thermotogota > Thermotogae > Kosmotogales > Kosmotogaceae > Kosmotoga > Kosmotoga sp. The sequence continues at coordinate 10,010 of NZ_CEYIHJ010000054.1, read as the reverse complement.
CGGTTCTTATTTTGCTCAAATCCACTCTGGCCTGAGAGCAAAGCAACCGCTGTGCAAGTTGTTCCTTGGTCATTTCAAGACAGAAAAATGCAATGGGCGTATCACTTCTTATCGCCATGTTCCTCGCAATGTTAAGAGCAAAAGCGGTTTTACCCATAGAAGGTCTGGCAGCTACAATAATTAAATCCGATGTATGGAAGCCAGTGGTAATTTTGTCAAGCTGTCTGAATCCCGTTGGAATACCTGTAACAAAACCACCGGTGTCAATAGTCCCCGCCCTGTCTTTGAGATTTTCGAGGTTTTCAAAGACCTTATGCATAACACTTCCAAGATCCTCATAGGTTCTGGTAGTTTGACTCTCCGTGATTTTGAATATCAGCCTTTCAGCCTTGTCAAGTACCTGGTCCGTATCATCAGTTCCATAGGCATCTTCTACGATTTTGCTACCCGCTGCTATGAGCGATCTGAGAAGGGATTTTTCCTTAACTGTTCTGGCATAATACTCCGCATTTGCAGAGGTAGGCACAGTGTCTGCAAGGCGTGCTATCTCGACTTCGCTACCGATTTCATCGAGTGTTCCCAGCGAGCGCATTCTGTCGGTAATTGAGACTATATCAACAGGGTATCCCTCATCGAAAAGCTTTTCAATAGCTGAAAAAATAAGCTTGTGCTTTCTTAAGTAAAAGTCGTTGCTATCGAGTATTTCCATGATATCTGTCAGCACATCAGGATCGATCAACACACTTCCTATCACAGCCTCTTCAGCTTCTACACTGTGAGGCGGCACTTTAGCTTTCATAGGATCGCTTCCTTTCAACCCAATGTTTTATTTCTTTTAATATTTCTTCGTGTTTTTCCCTGGTAACAAATTGCCCTTTTGTCGGTCCACATCCACCCTGGATAGCGTATTTCTGTTTCAGATGAGTAAACAGTTCTCGAAGGTCAAAGCCCTTCGCCGCCAAGATAAATTTATTATCTTCGGAAATGCCCACAAACACATATGCTTTTCGCTCTATGAATTTTGGTATAGCATTTATTATTTCCGCGGTATCCTCGTAAACAATGACAGCTTCGTCCGATACTGGCAATTCTCTTGCAGTGTAGTCGGCGAGTCTTTCAACATATTTCTTTTGAATGGATTTTAGCGCTTTAACGCTTCGAAGCAGGGAATCTACCCTATCTGGAATTTCTTCAAAGCCACATGTGAGTTTTCTTATGAGGTTTCCAATAATCTCATGTTCCTCTTGAAAGAGTTTCAAAGCTCTATTTCCAGCTACAAAATAGAGCCGGGTGAGATTTCCTTTGATTTTTTCCACTTTTGTTATTTTAAGTAATCCAATCTCAAGGGTGTTTTTCACATGAAGCCCCCCGCAAGGATTTCTGTCAATTTTACCAATAGAAACTACCCGAATTTTTTCCTGAGAAAGAATTTTGTGACTGAGCTCCTTTCTCATTCTCAATTCAAGCTGCTTGAATTCTTCGGGACTGTACAGATTAACATTGATGGGATGTCCCACCTGGATTTCTTTATTCACAATATCCTCGATCAAATTTCTTTGAAATTCTGTAAAAAGCCCCAACGCTATATCTATGGTGGAAAAAGCCTCACTCATTTGAAACCCCACAGTATCAACATCGAGTTCCCTTTTGAGAACAGCGGTCAATAAGTGTTGTGCCGAATGCTGCTGGGCAATGTCAATACGCCTTTCATGATCAATATCAATATTAACGTATGTTCCTATGGAAATATCTTTTGCGGTTTTCAGTGTGATCCAAAGATCCTTCCCCATTTTTTTTACCCCGATTATCTTATTACCTTCAACCTCCCCGCGATCGCCGAGTTGCCCGCCTTCCCCATCAACATAGAGTTTTTCGGAATTTTCAAGCAGGATTTTTACATTGAGCAAACCATTTCCAGTATTCACAACATCCTGTATCTTTGCTCTCATTTTTACCTCCTTTAAGAGACCACTTGATATTTTATGCCATTCTGTGTAATAATTATACAGTAAGAGAATCTTTTCATTATAATAAACCTGTTGAGGTGATATCTTTGTCAGACAAGCCTATCCTCTCCGTGAAAGATATGTGCACATACTTTGACATGGCGGAAGGCACTGTGAAGGCAGTGCAAGACGTTTCTTTTGACTTATGGCAGGACGAAGTTTTGGGTATTGTCGGTGAAACTGGCTCTGGAAAGAGTGTTACGGTGAAAAGCGTCGCCGGACTCATCGATAAGCCTGGTTACATTGCAAAAGGCGAAATTTTGTTTTATACCGACGAATTTTCTTCCGAAGGCAAGCTCGAATACGTAGATCTCGCAAAATTGCCAAAAGAGCAGTATTCTCGAATTCGCGGGAAACATATTGGAATGATTTTCCAGGATCCAATGACATCACTCGATCCTATGTACACCATCGGCGATCAGATGGTAGAAACCATAGTTCACCATGAAGGTACTTCTGAAGAAGAAGCCAGGGAAAGGGCAGTTAAGCTGCTGGAGCAGGTTGGAATACCCAAGCCTGTTGAACGTTTAAACGACTATCCTTTTCAATTGTCAGGTGGCCAGAGACAGAGGGTGGTCATCGCCATTGCCTTATCCTGCAATCCTGAGATCTTGATAGCCGATGAGCCTTCCACAGCGCTCGATGTGACTGTTCAAGCTCAAATTTTGGAATTGATGAAAGATCTCCAAAAGCAATATAGAAGCGGTCTATTGTTCATCACACATGACCTCGCGGTTATTGCGGAGATCGCTACCAAAATACAGGTAATGTACGGAAGTTATCAAATGGAACTGGCTCCTTCTGAAACCATTTTTGACAATCCCATGCACCCCTATACAAATGCTCTCCTTGAATGCATTCCAAGGCTTGATGTAAAACAGGAAGTGCTTGCCCCTATACCCGGTCAACCACCGATTATGCTCAACCCGCCATCGTTGTGTCCTTTCCTACCAAGATGCCAGCGTGCAATTGATAGGTGTTACAAGGAAATGCCTGAATTGGAGCAGGTTGAGGACAATCATTTTATTAGATGTTTCAACCCTGTTGTTAACAAAGTTTCCGTTGCTAAGGAGGAACTCAAATGAAATTGCTCGAAGTTAGACACTTAAAGAAATATTTTCCAATAAGACAGGGCTTTCTCATTGAAAGGGTTGTGGGGTTTGTCAAGGCTGTTGATGACGTGTCTTTTGGTGTTGACAGAGGCAAGACAATAGGCATCGTTGGAGAATCGGGTTGTGGAAAGACAACAATCGGGAAAACGATACTCAGGCTACATGAAGCTACTGACGGAGAAATAGTCATTGATGAAGAAGATACCACCTTCTATTTTATGAGCAGAAAGCGGGCAATTGAATACCTGAAAAAGAACTACTTTTCGTTACCTGCTTTTTCCAACGGTGGAAAAGATCTTGAGCCCCATCAGTTGAAAATATATAAGGCTTTCAAAGAAGCTCAGGAGAATCCTTCAAGAACTCTGAAGATTCTTCATGAAAATCTCAATGCAAAGAGGAAAATGCTAAGACGGAAAACCCAAATAGTCTTTCAAGATCCTATGTCTTCGATAAACCCGAGAATGACAGTAGGGCAGATGCTAACTGAGCCTTTGCTTTTCCATAAGATAGCTGCTAATATGGATGAAGCAATAAAAATTGTCAAGGACCTCCTTGTTCAGGTTGGGCTGAAACCCTATCATATAGACAGATATCCCCACCAGTTCAGCGGCGGTCAGAGACAGAGAATAGCCATAGCGCGTGCCATCAGTGTCCACCCCGAACTGATAGTGCTTGACGAGCCAACTTCGGCTTTGGACGTTTCCGTACAGGCACAAATAGTGAAATTGCTAAAAGACCTTCAAGTTGAATTGAATGCTGGATATGTGTTTATTTCACACAATCTGGCTTTAGTCAGGTTTATTTCTGACGAAATGGTGGTTATGTACCTTGGCAGAATGGTGGAAAAGGGTGACAGCGAAGAAATATTCGATAATCCGCTCCATCCTTACACACGAGCTTTGCTCGCAGCAGCGCCAGTACCTGATCCCAAAAAGAAGAGAAATAGAAAGGACCTTGTTGGCGGGCAAGTTCCTAGCCCGATAAACAGGCCTAAGGGATGTTTCTTCCATCCACGATGCAAATACAAAATGCCAATTTGTGAGAAAGAATACCCGCCTATGTACAGAGTAGCTGATAATCATTATGTTTCCTGTCATCTATACAAGGAACATCAAATTTCCGATACTTTTGAAAAAGGAGGGGAAGATGCATGAAGAAAGTCTTACTGGTTCTTTTTGCTGTTCTTATCGCGGCGCTCGTTATCGCAGAGCCTGAGTATGCTGTCGAAGATTACAACGGCGTACCCGGGGGGACGCTGTTCCTCGGTACAACCTCAGGTCCCAAAACCTTGAACCCTTACTGGGCTCAGGAAACCTCGTCTACTGATATCATAGGGTGGTACAGCGATTCTCTGTTTAGAGCTGACAACAAGGGTATGCCCAACGTTCCTGCCCTCGCTACCAAATGGTGGTTCTCCGAAGATGGAAAGACCGTGTACTTCCAGATCAGAAAGGATGTAAAGTGGTCAGACGGTGAACCTTTCACTGTGGACGATGTTTACTTTACCTTCACCAAGGTTGCTTTGGTGGATGGTATGACAGCTAATGGTCCAGGCGGCGCTATGGACGCCAATGACCAGCTCCCAACAGTGGAAATCGTTGATGACTACACTATTTCCTTCACCTGGAGCGTTCCTAACGTTTGGGGTTTCAAATGGGTAGGTTACTCTGACATCCTTCCAAAACATGCTTTGGAAGAAGCCGTTGACAACGGCACCTTCTCTGAAACCTGGACAGTTGCCGATCTGGACAAAATCGTCGGTATGGGTCCATTCCTTCCTGTTGAATACACCGAAGGCGTTCGTGTAGTCCTTGAAAGGAATCCCAATTACTACAGGGTAGACAAAAACGGCAACAAATTGCCATATCTCGACAAAATCGTTTACCTTATAGTTCCTGACCTTAATACAGAGCTCCTGAAATTCGAAGCAGGCGAAATCGATATTTATGGCCCAACAGCAGAAAACTTCCCAAGAATCGCGGAACAAGCCGAGGAAAAAGGCTGGACTGTCGGTGTTGGTGGACCTGCTCTTGGTTCCAACTTCATCGCTTTCAACTGGGTAAATAAAGATCCTGTTAAGAGAGAATGGTTCAGGAATGATCACTTTAGAAGAGCTTTCGTTTATATGCTCGACAGGCAGTCTATTATTGATACCCTTTACAACGGGCTTGGTTCGCCTCTCTATGGGCCTGTTAGCCCATCTTCAGGTTTCTATAACCCTGAAATCGAAAAATTCGGCTACAAATATTCTATCGTCAGGGCAAGGCTCGAGCTGAAAAAAGCCGGATTTAGCTGGAATCCTGATGGCACCTGTGTTGACAAAGATGGTAATCCCGTTGAATTTGATCTTACAACCAACGTTGGTAACAACGTCCGTGAAGCTATCGGCAATAAAGTTGTCGACGCTGCGAAGAAACTCGGTATAAAGGTCAATTTCACACCCATGCAGTTTAACTCCCTGGTCCAGAAACTTCTTGGACCTGATTACGATGCTGTTATTATAGGCCTTACCGGTTCTGTCGATCCCGGTTCCGGATGGAATGTCTGGAGACTTGATGGCGGACTCCATTTCTGGAACTACTCACCCGAACTCAGACCTGACACGGTAACTGAAGATATATGGTACGCACCTGACTGGGAAAAGAGAGTTGACGAGATCTTCAGACTACAGACGTCCGCAGTCGATCCACAAGAAAGGTACAATCTCTTTGCTGAATTCCAGATGATTTGTGCAGAACATCAGCCATTGATTTACACAATGAACCAGAACTATCTCTACGCGCACAAGAAGATCGTACACCTTGCGAATCCTGAACCTAACCCAGCCGCTGGAACACTCTGGAAGGGTTGGGCAATCTGGAAAGAAGCAGAATAATAAATCGTTAAACCTCTTTAGCGGGAGGGAGTAACCCTCCCGCTTTAAATGTATATGTTCTGAGGAGGGAAGAAGGTGCTCAAGTACATACTTAGGCGTCTCATTTTAGCGGTACCTGTTTTACTTGGTGTCTCTGTGTTATCATTTTTCATTATTTCGCTGGCTCCAGGCGATTTTCTCGACTATTACAGATTGAATCCATCAATCAGCGCGGAGCAGGTTCACACTCTTGAAAGACAATTTGGCTTTGACAAGCCCCTTGTAGTGCAGTATTTCAAATGGCTTGGGCAAGTGTTGAAGGGAAACTTTGGATACTCATTCGTGTATCACATACCTGTTTTTGACCTGGTTTGGAGAAGGCTTGGTGCTACCCTTCTCTTAAGCATTAGCACTATGATTTTCACATGGGGAATAGCGATACCTCTGGGTATATATTCGGCGCTGCATCAATATTCATTCAGCGATCAGGCTTTTTCATTCTTCGCATTCATAGGTATTTCCATTCCCAATTTCTTTTTTGCTTTGCTCTGGTTATTTATGGCTGCAAAAACTGGCTGGTTTCCCATTGGCGGGATTATATCCCTGAATTACGATCAGTTATCTTTCTGGGGTAAAATCGGCGATTATCTCTGGCATGTCGTCGGTCCGGTTGTAACGCTGGGTACATCAGGACTTGCAGGCTTGATGAGGCAGATGCGTGGTCAACTACTTGACCAATTGAGACAGGATTATGTGCTCTTTGCAAGGGCTAAGGGAATGCCCGAGGGCAATGTAATCTACAAACACGCTCTGAGAAACGCCATCAACCCCATAGTTACCATGTTTGGATACTCCCTTTCAGGCCTTCTTGGCGGAGCTGTATTGACAGAAACGGTATTCGGCTGGCCAGGCATGGGGCGGCTTGTAATCGAGGCTCTTACATCTCAAGATCTTTTCCTCGTCATGGCAACCCTTCTGTTGAGTTCGCTTTTACTAATTATAGGTAATCTCATCGCAGACATGTTGCTTGCATGGGTCGATCCCCGTATCAGATTTAGACTTAGATAACAGGAGTGATGGCAGTGAAAGAACCTAAAAAAAATGCTCAAGTGCAGGAAACAAAAAAAGAAGATATCTTCGAGGTTCAATATCTGAACCGCTGGCAGCTTGTGTGGCGCGCGCTAAAAAAACACAAACTCGGTCTCTTTTCTCTCTGGGTACTGATTATCATGTACCTCATAGCGCTTTTTGCCGATTTCCTCGCACCTCATGACCCATATGAACAGGCCCAAAACCTTTCTTACGCACCGCCATCGAAAATCCACTGGATAGATGAAGAGGGGAAGTTCACATGGCCCTATGTGTACCCACTCGTTCTTGAAAGAGACCCTGCGAGCTTCAGGACAAGCTTTTCAGAAGGATTTTCTATTAATTCAATTACTGCAAATGACAGGATAACAGGCCAGACGAAGACCTTTACCATTGGTGAAAACAATGTAAAAGAGATTTATATGGTTATAAAGGTAACAAAATATGCAGAAGATGCAGAGGGAAATAAGGCTTATCTTGGCTACCCGGAGTTTGATATCGAGCAAACTATCAAACTTGACGACAGATCTCTATTGGAAACCGGAGAAGCCATTAATATAAACACGAGCAGAAATTCACTCACGGCACTATCGCCAACGAGATATAGAAGTCTTCAAGAAATTGGTCCTCCGGTGAAAATTGTCACTGAGAAAGAACTATACAGAATTTTCGCTGTTGTGAAAGATGAGGTCAAAGAATTCGTCGAAGAAGCCATGTCTCTCTATAACGAGACACTGGATGAAGTTGATGGCGATATCGAGCTGGCCAGGGAATTTCTCGCTGAATTTGAGATCGATCCTGAACTGCTGGAAGTCATTTCTTCACCTGAAGTAGTTTCATACACATCGAGAAAATTCCCGCTTAAATTTTTCGTTCGATCCTGGAATTACAAACTGCTGTGGTTAATCCCGATGGACCTGCATCTTATAGGTGTTGATTCTCCAGCAAGGATATATTTCTTTGGTGGCGATAAATTCGGGAGAGACGTTCTTTCCAGAATTCTATTCGGTTCGAGGATTTCCATGTCCATCGGGTTGTTAGGCATTCTCATAACATTTACACTGGGGCTTTTCATCGGAGGAGTCGCAGGCTATTATGGTGGCTGGGCAGATGAAACTTTAATGAGAATAACAGAAATACTCATGTCTATACCAGGTTTCTACCTTCTCATTTCGCTTCGTGCCATATTGCCAACGAATATGCCTCCACATTGGACGTATGTATTGATCGTAGTCATTTTGAGTTTCATTGGCTGGCCGGGCATGTCCAGGGTTATAAGAGGTATGGTATTGTCCCTCAAAGATAGAGAATTTGTGCAAGCCGCGATAGCCATGGGGTATCCTGCACGCCGTATTATCTGGCGGCATATTATTCCAAATACAGCTACTTATATTATCGTCTCTGCAACCTTATCGATTCCCGGGTACATCCTTGGCGAAGCCGGGTTAAGCTTTCTCGGCCTTGGTATCACCGAGCCTTCAGCAAGCTGGGGGTTGATGCTAAGCCAGGCACAAAACATAAGATCGATGACCGAAGCTCCCTGGCTCTTGATACCGGGTATATTCATTTTCATAGTAGTTATGGCATTCAACCTTCTTGGTGATGCCGTAAGAGACGCTCTTGACCCACGTTCGCTTGGATTTTAGAATAAAATCGATTTCTTACTTCTTCCCTCAGAAAGAAAAGCGGGCCTTAATTTCAGGGCTCGCTTTTTATTTGATTCTTTTTTTCGTGAGAGGGAGAATAATCGCAGGTAGCAGAATCAACGCAAATAGGACAGCTATACCAGCGAAGTTCCCTATTTGGCTGATTGTCTCAGGAGAATTCAGCAACTCCTGTACAGGAGAAAGCCACCAGTTAAAGCCATTCCTTAATACCTCTGCACAGTATAAAAAGAGCTGTATAACTGAAAGGACAAGAGCAATAATGGGAAATATCCTATTTCTTTTCAGCGCAGAAAATTGCATCAAGATTCCTGTAAAAAATATAAGCACAGCTATTGCAATCGTCATACTAAAAAACGACGATGTACTTGATTCAAGAAAGAGAGCTGTCAAGGCAGAGCTGCTGCCAAAAAGACCAAAGAACACTCCAAACAGGATCAATACATCGCCAAGTATCACATAACCCACGCACACATCACCTCGCTGGTTTCATCCATTCTTCGTAGAAGAAAATTGAACGCTGTAATTTGCAGCATCCATAACATTAAAATAAAAACCCCCGGCATTTTGCCGGGGGTTTAATCACGTATTTATTAGAAAGAAACGCTGTAAGAGAATACAAGTGACCAAGCAGGTAGGTCAAAGAAATCCAGCGCAAATGCAACGTTGACAAGATCATATATTGCTGTTGTAACATTAAGTGTGGCTGCAATATCATTTCCAACAACTTTGTAACCACCAAAGAGTGCAATTGTAGGATCCGCGATAACACCAAGACCGAGGGTTGGTGTAACGGTAACGTCTACTGTAGCACTAACATTTGTCGGATCTGCAACCATATCGCCATCAAGCACAAGGTTGCCATAAGCGTCATACCAATTAGCATAATCACCAGAACCAAACTCAGCGGCAAGACTAACTGGACCAACCTCAAGAGCCATAGGAGCAACGTGGAACTGAACAACAGCAGGATATGTCCACATTGCTGTGAGCACACCAAGGTTATGGCTAAGGACAGCCTTTACATAAGCAGCGATAGCACCATCATATTCAACATTTCCACTTAATGTCAGAATGCTGATAGGAGCAACTTCGAAGTTGCTTCCAACATACCAACCAGCGTTATCAATGTAGAAATATGGATTAAGAGTTACTGGACCCAATGTTGCGCTGTAAGCAAGATCAAGTACATACTGGCCAGGTGTCATGAATCCTGCCAAGAAGGCGAGGTCCATTATTTCTCCGGAAACCTCAAGTCCAGCATCACCGAAACTATATCCGGCAA
>NZ_CEYIHJ010000053.1:7970-10381 GCF_982836095.1 Kosmotoga sp. | reverse complement strand
CAGTGTGATAGGAAGGATACCTGAAATCGAAGATTTAGCAGAGAATGAGGACGAGCTGTATGTGCGCTCACATCCAACAGCGCCTCAATCTGAAGCCATAAAACTCGCTGCCAGCAATGTTTCTTTTCTCATAGGTGAAGAAAAGAAAGCCATTGCCATAACATCTGTCAGCCCAGGTGAAGGGAAATCCTTTGTGGCGGCAAATACCGCTTTTTATATGGCCTCAAGCGGTTATAAAACTATACTTATTGACCTCGATTTGCGGAGACCAAGAGTGGAGAAAATCCTCAAACTTGACACCAAAAAAACCAGTGGTAAGGGAATAACGGATCTGATAAAAGGGGAAATCGAGCTAGATCAAGCCATAGTAAAAGATTATGATAATAACCTCGATGTTATGCCGATGGGCACCAGAGCTACAAATCCCACTTTACTTCTTTCCTCTAAAAAGCTGGAAACAATTCTCAACACGCTTAAAGAAAGATATGACAGGGTGATAATTGATACCCCTCCTGCGTTGGTGACATCGGATGTTTCGCTGATCGCAAATAAACTGGATGGAATAGTTCTAGTCGTAAAACCCGGTATAGCGCTTAAAGATGGGCTCAGGATAACAATTAACAACCTTAGAACCGTTGGGGCCCCATTGCTTGGGGTACTGGTGAACGGTGTTAACCAGCACACTTCCGGCTATTACTATTACTATTATTACTACTATGGCGAAAAGGGCAAGAAGAAAAAGAGGGGGCATAAGGAGGAGTAACAAGTATGAGTCCTGCTTTCAAAGGGATTTTATACAGCTCCATTGCAGGAATGGCCACCACATTAGGTGGCATACCTTTTCTTTTATGGCGAAAGGAAGTTAGCCGAAAAGCTTTGGACATGTTGCTTGGTTTTGCCGCTGGGGTGATGCTGGCTGCCACTGCTTTTAGTCTAGTGGTACCTTCTATAGAGCTTGGTGGCCCATTGAGGTTTGTTGTAGGGTTTTTACTTGGTGGAATTTTCGTACACATTATGGACAAATTTGCTCCCCATGAGCATTTGATAAAGGGTTATGAAGGGCCGTTACCCCATTCAAAACTGGCAAAAATATGGTTATTCGTTATCGCCATTACAATTCACAACTTTCCTGAGGGTATGGCAGTCGGGGTAGGAGCCTTCACAAAAGAAGCAATAACCATAGCTGTGGCAATAGGCATTCAGAACATTCCGGAAGGGGCAGCAGTTGCTGCAAGCCTTACAGGTGCCGGGTATAAAAGAGGCAAAACGTTCTGGATAACCTTTTTAACAGGAGCTGTTGAAGTCGCTGGAGGACTAGTAGGCGCTTTGCTCATTGTCATTGCCAAACCTTTGCTACCATATGCCATGGCCTTTGCTGGTGGTGCGATGCTCTACGTGATAAGCGATGAAGTCATTCCAGAAACCCATAGCGGGGGATTTGAACTGCTTTCAACGTACTCTCTCATTTTTGGGTTTATCATAATGACATTGCTGGACAATATATTAGGATAGAGGTGGATGATAGTGAGAGAAAGAAGAGAGAAAATCATCGACGCTGAACTTGTGATATATCTTCTTTTACTGCTTGTTGTACCACTTTTCCTCGTTAAAGGCTTTACTCACGAACCTTCAACAGGCAAACACCTGATATATGCGGTGGGCTTTTCCATCATCTTGCTGCTAAATGTGTTGAGGAAAAAAGAGATCAGATTCAAATATACTTATGCTCATCTCTTTGCTCTGGGATTCGGAATAGCTGCGATTTTTTCGCTTATTTCTGTTCAAATTGACAACCCCCAGTATTTGAGATATTCATTGGACGTTGCGCTCTTTGCGCTCTTTGTTCCATTGACGGGTATTTATCTGTCCAACAAGATGAACACGAGAACGAAAATAGAATTGAGTATGCTTTTTTTCATAATGGGAGCTACCGTGGTAGCGATTGACGCGATGTTGAATTACTATGTTGGCTATGACCTCTTTCTTGGAAAAATCGGAGAACCTTTTACCCGGGCTTCAGCGAGATCGACCATAGGCAACCCAAATTTCGTCTCGGATTACATGGGGATGGCACTCCCGATGGTCTTCTATTTCATAGCAAGCGCTACACCTCTTAAAAGGCTTTTTGGGAGCGCACTTTGGAAACAAATCCTTTTGAAGGCTTCTATGCTGGTTTTCATGATTCCTATGATTTCAGCTATATTTATTGCAGAAACCAGAACCGTGATAACGGGGATTTTCATCGGCAATTTGCTCTTTGCGGGTTTTTATCTCTTACTCAGGAAACGTCTTGAGCGAGCTTCCTCAGATCGAAAGGAAAAGAGAATAGTACTACTTTTTGTATTACTGGCATTGATTATCATTGCTGTTATGAGTTACCTCTATTTGACGCCTTCTGTTTTAACAGGGGG
>NZ_CEYIHJ010000053.1:6695-7960 GCF_982836095.1 Kosmotoga sp. | reverse complement strand
AGCGTAACGAAAAGGCTGGAGTACGCGCTGACTTCTTCAAGCTCATGGAAAGAGAGATTTTCCGCCTGGTTGAATTCCGTATATCAATGGATAGAACCAAAAAATAAATTGAGACTACTCGTTGGTAGTGGTATAGGCACCTTTCAGCTTTACCATTTACTGTACACCCCAAACGTAATTGCAGATCATCCAGAGTATTCCGCAGTGTGGAATAATTTCAAAAGAACGCACAACGATTATCTTCAATCCCTCAGTGAAACGGGACTGTTGGGCTTTGCAATGATACTGCTGTTTATGATCTTTTTGGTTTGGACGTATTTTAGAAGGCTATTCCGTATAAAGGATAGAACCAATCTGTTATTATATGGAGCCATAGGAGCCGGGATATTTTCCCTATCGCTTCACAGCATGTTCGAATTCCCGCTTCACATGCAACCTAATCTAATGGGTGGAGTTTTTCTGCTTTCACTTGCTGTTGGAGTCTATTTCAACGATCAACAGAAGGAAATGAAAATAGGGAAATCCTTCTCTGCGGCTATTATAATTGTTTTTTTTGCTGTAATCACTTTTTTGAAAACAACTGCTTATGCCGGAGAAGGTTATTTTAGAATGGGTCAGAGGGATCAGCAATATTATTATGCTTATTTGAAAGAATATTCGAAAGCTGATATCAACACTGTAAACAAGTATCTATATGACCTTGAGCACTTCAGCGGCAACTACGCCTATTTGAAAAATCTTGCCGAGTATTTCAGCGTACGCGGAAGCGAGCTGAGAAAAAAATACCCAAATCTCTCATCGCTACAGTTGAGCATTAAAGCGGAAGAAGAGCGAAAAAACGAAATCGAAAATATAAGAAAACAGCTTCTGGATTATCTAGACCGGGCAAAACTTCTTAAAAACAAGGCCCAGGAGTATTATAACAGTGCCGTAATCCATTTTAGAAAGTCTTTTAGCATTTATCCGGTTTTTGGAAAGCCACTATGGTATCTGGGGGGATTTGGCGTAAAACCCGAAAGGCTTTCGCTTGAAGGCTATTCTTTAAAAGATAAAATAAAGGTTTTGGTGGGTGAAGACCCTTATGCAGATTTGATAGTGAAAGAATTTAAAGGAACAGATATTATACCTCTGCCAGAAAAAGAAATAAGGACAGTTCCATTCAAGGCTTTTTTTGCTAAGATCAGGTATTGGGAAACCATCGGGATACCCATTTATAACTGTTTGCAGATCCTTCGGATTTCGCCCATACAAAACGTGATGAGTAC
>NZ_CEYIHJ010000053.1:1445-6685 GCF_982836095.1 Kosmotoga sp. | reverse complement strand
ATCTCATTCCAGATAGATGTCAACCTTTTAGCTCAGATACAGATGACCCTGGATGCCATCGACTATTATGAAGCTTCTATGATCTTTTTCAGTGAACGCCAAACTCCTAAAATCGTCGGAAGCTTGTATGAACAGCTTTACAAAAACCTAAAGGCCTATCTTTTAGAAATGCCACAAAAAGTCAATGGTCTTGATATGCAAAAATTGCGCTCTTTGATTGAAAAGTTGAAGAATTATACCGCCGAAATGTCCATTTATTACTACGACCTTGCTGTAACGCTATTACCAGGAACCTGGAGTAGGTATCCTGATTGGGAGAGTATTTATTCACAATACATGAATGCTGTTATGACAACACAAGATCAACCTGAAGAAGCAATGAAGATGCTCATCGATATTGCAGGAAAGCACGCCTTTATCAGCGTAGCAATGTGGAATGGCGGGAGATATGGAATACCTGATGATACCCTGGAACTCTGCTTTAAATATGCCAAAGAACATCTTATTGAAAATGTAACCCTGTATAGAAAGTTTATGGAAGAAGTCTTAATGACTTACAGCGGTATAAAAGCCTTAATCGCTGATAAAATAGAAACAGTGACATCAGATAAATTAAAGCAACGCATGAAAAACTTCCTGCAGATTTATGATGTCATAAGCTCTACTCTTGAATAAACACAATAAAGGCTATACGGTTGTATACATATAAAATGTTATAATCGATTATTGGAGGTGCATCGATGAAAGATACGTTTTATGTCACCACGCCTATTTATTACATAAACTCTGAGCCTCATATAGGGTCGGCATACACAACAATCGTAGCCGATGTTGTTGCGAGGTATAAAAGGCTGGATGGCTACGATGTCTTTTTTTTGACGGGTACAGACGAGCACGGTCAGAAAGTTCTACAGGCAGCTGAAGCCAGAAACATGTCACCCCAAGCTTTTTGTGACGAACTGGCGGGTAAATTCCAAAAACTTTGGAAAGAGCTCAAAATAACCAACAATCAGTTTGTTCGTACCACTGACGAGATTCATATGAATACTGTTCAGCATTTCATTAAAAAGATGAAGGAAAACGGGGATATTTACAAAGGTCAATATGAAGGCTGGTATTGCGTACCCTGCGAAACTTTCTGGACTGAGGAAGACATTGGAAAGGAAAAAATCTGTCCCTCCTGTGGTAGAGAGGTGAAAAGGGTCAAAGAAGAGAATTATTTCTTCAGGCTCTCAAAATACAACGATGCGCTGTTGAAGCTCTTCAGGGAAAATCCCAATTTCGTTCAGCCCGATTTCAGACGCAATGAAATGCTCAAAATTCTCGAAGGCGGTTTAAGAGATCTCAGTATAACCAGAACCTCCTTCAAATGGGGTGTCCCTATGCCTGATGATCCCGAACATGTGATCTACGTCTGGGTTGATGCATTGATAAACTATATTAGTGCCATAGGTTATCCTCATGATATGGAGAAATTTGAAAAGTACTGGCCTGCCGATGTGCACCTTATTGGAAAGGAAATCAATCGTTTTCACTCGTTGATCTGGCCTGCAATGCTCATGTCTGCAGGACTTCCTCTTCCCAAACAGGTGTATGCCCATGGCTGGTTAACAGTGAATGGACAGAAAATTTCCAAATCACTGGGAAATGCCATAGATCCTAGAGAATTCGTGAAAACCTATGGTAACGATGCGGTTCGATATTATTTGTTGAAAGATATTCAATTTGGACGTGATGGAGATTTCTCCGAAGAGAATCTCATTACCCGTATCAATGCCGACCTGGCTAACGATCTTGGAAACCTGCTTCATAGAACGCAGGCGATGATCAAAAAGTTCAACGATGATATAATCCCCGAACCCGGTGAAAATGATACTGTTGACAAAGGGCTCATATCGCTTGCCAAGAAGACTGTTACTGCTTACAAAGAATACATGGACAAACTGAAATTCACACAAGCTCTTGAAACAATATGGGAGCTGGTGAAATACGGTAATAAATACATAGACCTTACAGAGCCATGGAAGTTGGGAAAACTCCCGGATAAAAAAGAACGCTTGAATACCGTACTATACAACCTTGCTGAGGTGTTGAGACTTGTTTCCCTCATGATAGCACCTATCATGCCTGATACAGCCAATGAGATTTTCAAGCGCATTGGTAAACAAGCGGTGGAGAACTTTGAAACCCTTGAATGGGGACGACTTGAAGCGGGCTTAAGCATTGTGCACGGCTCCCCTCTATTCCCGAGGATTGACCTTAAGGAACATCGCTGGGTATCAAGGGTTTCTGAAGAATCTGCCAGCGAGAAAGCGGAAATCGAAGAAACTGCGAATCTCATCGAAATAAGAGATTTCGCGCAGGTGGAGCTCAGAATTGGAAAAATACTTGAGGCGGAAAAAATAAAGAAATCAAAAAAACTGCTCAAACTTCAGATAGATCTCGGAGATCTCGGAAGAAGGCAGATAGTGGCTGGCATAGCCCAGCACTATGAGCCTGAAGAACTCGTCGGGCTCAAAGTCGTGGTTGTCACTAATTTGAAGCCGGCCAGATTAATGGGCGAAGAGTCAAAGGGCATGTTACTTGCGGCAAAGGATGGACAAAAGCTGACGGTACTGACTGTTCATCGGGATGTAGAGCCCGGAGCTAAAATATCCTGAGTCGAATTTTGAGAGGAGGTCTTGAATGCCAGAAAATATAATACCAAAACCGATCAACGATGAAATGATAGATGCTTATATGCTCTATTCCATGAGTGTTATAGTTGGTAGGGCTATTCCGGACGTGAGAGATGGCTTAAAACCTGTTCAGAGGAGAATCCTATATGGAATGTTAGCCCTTGGGCTTAGGCACAACCAGTCTTTCAAAAAGAGCGCAAGAATCGTTGGGGAAGTAATGGGTAAATTTCATCCCCATGGCGATATGGCTATCTACGATACCCTCGTTCGTATGGCCCAACCATTTTCCATGCGCTATCCGCTTATAGACGGTCAGGGGAACTTCGGCTCTGTAGACAGGGACCCACCAGCTGCAATGCGTTATACTGAAGCACGGCTTAAAAACATTGCCGAAGAGATGCTTCAAGACATAGACAAGAACACCGTTGATATGATGCCGAACTTTGATGGCTCGCTTGTAGAACCTGTTGTTTTGCCATCCCGTATTCCGAATTTGCTCATGAATGGGGCTTCTGGAATAGCAGTTGGAATGATGACTAATATCCCACCGCACAATTTAAGGGAATTGGTTGCTGCCATTGATGCACTTATCGATAACCCGGAAATTGACAACGAAGAGCTCCTTAACTACGTAAAGGGTCCTGATTTCCCCACAGGTGGGATAATCATGGACAAAGATGGCATGCGCAAGATCTACACCGAGGGAAAAGGTCGTTTCGTCATACGAGGTGTTGCAGAGATTCAAGAAGTAAGGGGAAACCTGTGCATAGTAATATCGGAAATCCCATACTCGGTTTCGAAAGCTGACTTGATTGAGCAAATGGCTTCTGCAGCCCAGAATCACAGGGATATACAGATAAGGAACATACGTGATGAGTCAGACAAGCAAGGTCTGAGAGTCGTTGTCGAATTGAAACGTGGTGCAGATCCAAATGTAGTTCTCAACCTTCTGTACAAACACACATCTCTGCAGGTTTCATACACTGCCCAGATGCTCGTTATAGATGAAAAGAAACGCCCGAAGGTAATGACTTTGAGGGAATTGCTCAAGTCCTTCATTAACCATCGATTCGAAATCATCACAAGACGCACTGAATACGACCTGGAACAGGACTCCAAACGTGCGCATATTGTTGAGGGACTTACAAAGGCTACAAGATCGATTGATACAGTAGTTGATATAATTAGAAACTCTCCTGACACCCAGCACGCCACAAACAATCTCATTGAAACTCTTGATGTCAGTGAATCTCAAGCCCAAGCTATACTCGATATGCGTCTTGGAAAATTGACTTCACTGGAGATAGACAAATTGGTAAAGGAATACCGCGAACTTGTTTCTCGAATTGACGGTTACCGGAAGATACTTTCTGATCCCAAGAATATCTACAAGATAATAAAAGAGGAGCTCGAGGAGATCAATGCAAAATACGGTGATGCAAGAAAGACAAAGATCACCAATGATATATCTGGAGATTTCAATGTAGAAGATGTAATACCTGATGATGATATCGTGGTCGCCGTAACTCATAAAGGCTATATAAAGTCAACCCCCCTTGAAAGTTATCGAATGCAGGGGAGAGGAGGAAAAGGAGTTCGGGGAATAAAAACCAAAAACGAAGATTTCGTGACTAACATCCTTACCACTACTCGCCTTAGCAAGACCGTTATTATCACTTCGAAGGGGAAAGCTTATCTCATTAACAATCACGAGCTTGATTATTCTTCGCGTGATTCAAGGGGAAAGCTTCTCGCCAACTACGTGAAAATTGACCCCGAAGAAACGGTCCAGGCTGTTCTTTCTGCTCGTAAGGAAAATCTCGAAGGTAAAGCGCTGGTCATCACGACAAAAAAGGGCAAAATCAAGCGAACTCCATTTGCCGCTTTTGCAAATTCCAGAATCTCTGGAATAAAGGCAATTACTCTCAATGAGGGCGATAAAGTAGTAAGCGCCATGATCAGTGAACATGAAGACGATACGGTTCTCATATCCACGGCACTGGGTATGGTAATCAGATTTCCAGTGACTCAAATAAGATCCATGGGAAGAAGCGCAGCAGGTGTTATAGGAATAAAATTGCGTGGAAACGATATGGTGGTATCCAGCAGCATTGTAGCTGCCAATGATCAGCGCTATCTTTTCACAGCCACGGAATGGGGTGTGGGGAAAAGAACGCCACTCAGTGAATATCGGCCCCAGAATCGCGGCGGAATGGGATTGAAAAATCTATATGGTATTGACAGAATTGGGAAAGTAATCGATGCGCTTGTTGTGACTGATGAAGATGAACTCATTGTAATTACAAAAGCCGGAATGTCTATCAGGATTCCTGTGTCTCAAATAAGGCCAACACGAAGAATAACAAAAGGCGTGAAAATCGTTGAATTAAAAGGGGATGACAGCGTTGCCAGCATGGCGGTTATAGCTGATTGAATCAGGGGGTGAAAGGGTGACACTTACAGAGCGGCAAAAGGAAATTTTGGAGTATATCGAAAACTTCATCAAACTAAATGGGTATCCACCCAGTATAAGGGACATATGCAACGATTTCGGCATTGCTT
>NZ_CEYIHJ010000053.1:0-1435 GCF_982836095.1 Kosmotoga sp. | reverse complement strand
CTCGAGGGGTGGCAAAACACCTCGAGGCTCTGGAGAAGAAGGGATACATTGAACGTACTGGAGTTTCCAGAGGAATCAGGGTGATTAAGCAGGCAAATGGAAAACTCACAACCGATGAGAACGACGTCGTGATGCTCCCGGTAGTGGGGACAATCGCAGCTGGAGAAGCAATACAGGCTATTGAAAATCGAGAAGATTCAATTCCTGTTCCCATGTGGATGATACGCCGGGGATTTGAATATTTTATACTCAAAGTGACCGGGAACAGCATGATTGACTCCCATATAATGAATGGGGATCATGTGGTTATCAGAAAACAAGATTGGGCAAATAACGGCGACATCGTGGTAGAACTTATAGACGGCGAAAATGCCACGCTGAAAAAGTATGAGAATGATGGTCCGAAGATCAGACTGATTCCATCGAATCCCGATATGCTTCCCATTGTTGTCGAAGCAAGCAGAGTAAGGATTCAAGGAAAGCTTGTTGGTTTGCTGAGATGGTATAGATAGGAGTGAGTAAAGTGAAGATAGCGATTGCATCCGATCACGCCGGATATTCTCTCAAACAGGATTTAATCGCATATTTGAAAGAACTTGGGCACGAAGTAATTGATTTAGGCACAAATTCCGAGGATTCCGTTGACTATCCTGACTTTGCTAAAAAAATGGCAGAGGAAATCACAGCTAAATCCGGGGAGCGCGGGATACTGATCTGCGGTACTGGTATTGGGATGTCAATTGCGGCCAATAAATACAATGGTGTAAGGGCAGCTTTGTGTTTGTTCCCGGAGATGGCTGAACTGTCAAGAAAACACAATAATGCTAATGTACTTGTGCTTGCAGGTAGATTAATGGGAACAGAACTGGCTCGATGGGTAGTAAAAAAATTTCTCGAAACGGATTTTGAAGGCGGGCGGCATGCCCGGAGAGTGAAAAAGATCGAGGAAAATCCACTGGAACAAGGTGAAAGCCATAAATGAAAATTTTTTATGACAGACGGCACCTCTTACATTCTCCACAAAAAGAGATAGACAACGGTGAATGGATTGAAAATCCTGAAAAGCCATTGAGAATAGAAGCTATCCGTGAACGGATGGAACATTTTTTTGGCTACGCCATGCAGGAAAGCAAATATCATTTTGACTCATATGTATATCTTGTTCATGAACCCGAATATGTCGACTGGCTAAGGAGAAAGTCGAATGAACTCGAAACTGGAAAAGAGTATTTCCCGGAAGTCTTTGGGCATGACAGGGTTTTTGATACAGGAACTCCCATTACTAGAACAAGTTATAGTATTTCACTAACCGCAGTGGCTACCACCCTTTCAGCAGCCGATTCTGTCCTGGATGGTGAAAATATAGTTTACGCTCTTTGCAGACCTCCCGGCCATCATGCCACGCGATCTCTGGCTGGTGGCTATTGTTACTTCA
>NZ_CEYIHJ010000052.1:8251-10758 GCF_982836095.1 Kosmotoga sp. | reverse complement strand
GGGCTATATCGGCAGCTAGTTTCTCTGCAAGGATATCGTCTACTTTGTCTGGCTCAACAATTACTCTCAGTTCCCTTCCAGCCTGAATTGCATAGGCCTTTTCAATATGGTTAAAACGCATAGCAATTTCTTCAAGCCTTTCCAAACGCTTGATATACATATCGAGTGACTCTCGTCGAGCGCCGGGTCTAGCGGCAGAAATAGCATCTGCTGCAGCTATTAGAACACTTTCCGGTGAAGTCGCTTCGGTTTCACCATGGTGATGCTGTATCATATTTATCACATCGGGTTTTTCTCCATACCGCTTGGCGATTTCACCACCAATTATGGCATGAGAACCTTCAAGCTCATGATCAACGGCTTTACCAAGGTCATGAAGTAATGCCCCTCTTTTGACCTTATCAACGTTAAGACCAAGTTCTGCCGCCATTAAAGCAGCGATTTGAGCGACTTCTATTGAATGCTCAAGAACATTTTGACCGTAACTGGTTCTGTACTTAAGGCGTCCAAGGAGCTTTACAAGTTCAGGATGCATCGATGGAATGCCCACCTTCATTAAGGCCTCCTGGCCTGCTTCTTTTATTTCTGAATATATGGTTTTCTTTGCTTTTTCATATATCTCTTCAATCCTTGCAGGATGAATTCTTCCATCTTCCACAAGCCTTTCAAGAGTTAATTTTGCTATGGCCCTACGAAGTGGGTTGAAGCATGAGACAACGACTATTTCAGGTGTATCATCGATAATCAAATCTGCTCCTGTAAGCTTCTCAAAAGCTCTGATATTTCTACCTTCTCTCCCAATAATTCGACCTTTCATCTCATCCGATGGTAAGCTCACTGTACTAACAGTTACATCACCGGTAATGTCCGCGGCATAGCGCTGTACAGCGCTAACTATTACCCATTTAGCGTGCTTCATCGCTTCTTCTTCGTACTGCTCTTTTATTTGTTTGAAACGTTGAGCGATTTCGTATTCATAAATTTCCTCCGCCCTTTTCAGCACAAGCTCCCTGGCTTCTTCTGGTGTAAGGTCAGAAAGTTCATACAACTTTCGTTCGGCAGTTTCCTTGAGTTTCTCAATTTCAGAGGTCTTGATTTCAATCTCATGTTTCATTTTATCGAGGGTTTCTTCTTTTCTATCAAGGTTATCTTCCCGCCTTGAAAGCCTCTCATCCCATTGCTTGAGTTCTTCTCTTTCCTTTCGGAGCTCTCGCTCCATTTCTTCCCTGAATTTATGGAGTTCTTCCCTACCTTCTATTAGGGCCTTCTTTCTAAGATGCTCTGCTTCCTCTAAAGCTCTTTTTTTAATGGATTCAGCGTCTTGCCTAGAAGCTTTTAAATGTTCTTCAATTTTATTCTTAACCTTTTTTGTTACCAAAGGAATGGCCATAAAAGTTATTGCTATTCCCAATGCCAGACCAATGAAAATTCCAATTATCATATTACTCGCTGGTATTTAAACCCATTATTCGGGATATTCCAGCTCCCTCCTTCCTTCTACGTGTCCTGTGAGATTGAGTATTCCTTTAGAATTGCGACTATCATGGAGTTAGTGAATCCCCTCCGATAAAGCTTTGCTTTTAGTTTTTCCAACGACTTTGCATCTTTAAAATCGATTTTTGATTTTTCAATATATTGCTTTAACACGGAACGGACATTTACTTCCTCTTCTAACTTCAATAACGTTTTTTCCACTAATTGCCTCTCAACACCCAGATTTGTTAATTCTCTCCTTATTCTATGAGGTCCCTTAAAATGCACGGTCAATGCATCGTAGGTGTATAACCAGGCAAATACCTCATCGTTAACATACCCGCTTTTTTTCAACCACTCAATAACTTTTGTTACCAGCTCAAAAGAATACCCTTTTTGTTTGAGCTTAACAAACAACTCTTTTTCGGCTCTTGAACGGTATTTGAGAAGCCTTAAGGCGTCGTTCTTTGCCTTTTCAAAAACCAGTTTCTTTTCATCCTTTTCCATTTTCTGCCTTTTTGCTTTCTTCTTTGGGTTTGATTAGTGTAAGCCCGTATTTTGTGCGAATTCTATTTTCGATCTCAAGCAAGAGCTGTGGATTGCTACTTAAAAATTCAACGCCATTGTTCTTCCCCTGTCCGAGGCTGATCTCTTTGCCATCTTCCGAAATGTAGGTATACCAGGCTCCCTTTCGTTCTATCATACCCTCTTTGACACCAAGATTGAATAATTCGTTGTTATGGTCAATACCCTTTCCATAAATGAGATCAACTCTGGTATCTTTAAAAGGCGGTGCAACTTTGTTTTTAACCACTTTAATGGTTATCTCGTTTCCTATTACTTCATTGCCTTCCCGGAGAGCTGAGCTTCTTCTCACCTCTAATCTTACAGATGAATAGAACTTCAATGCCACGCCTCCGGTTGTTGTTTCTGGATTACCATAAACCACACCTATTTTCATTCTCGTCTGGTTTATGAACATAACTATGCTTCTGGATTTGCTGACAGTTCCTGCGATTTTTCTTAGGGCTTGA
>NZ_CEYIHJ010000052.1:0-8241 GCF_982836095.1 Kosmotoga sp. | reverse complement strand
GGCTTGAGACATCAACCTGGCTTGAAGGCCGACTTGTAATTCTCCCATAGAACCTTCTATTTCTGCCCTTGGAACCAGAGCGGCAACAGAATCAACAACAACTAAATCTACAGCATTTGATCTTACGAGCCCTTCAACGATTTCCAGGGCCTGTTCACCATAGTCTGGCTGGGATATAAGCAAACTATCTACATCTATTCCAAGGGCTTTTGCGTAGCTCATATCCAACGCGTGTTCTGCATCGACAAAAGCGGCGATACCGCCCGCTTTCTGAACCTCCGCAATGGCGTGAAGCGCGATAGTTGTTTTCCCGCTTGATTCAGCTCCATAAACCTCAACAACCCTTCCGCGCGGATAACCTCCTACGCCAAGAGCAATATCCAGAGAAAGTGAACCGCTGGAAACAACCTCAACATTGCTTCTGTTTTCCTGATCTCCGTAGAGCATTACAGAGCCCTTCCCATACTGTTTTTCAATCTCCTTTATTGCTCTTTCAAGGGCATTTTTCTTTTCTTTAGAAATCATGTTTTATCAAACCTCCTTCAAAACTACAGGAAAAAAGTTTTGTGTACTTAGCTCCTTCCGGTGAAAGTTCGGATTTGAATACGGATACTTCATTCACTGGTACGATTACTTCCTCCAATTCAACAGTTTCAATGAGTTTTTTCCAGTATGGCGGACTGAATTTCATGCGCCCAACGGTTATATGGGCATGAAAGCTCTCCTCAACACTGAACCCGAGACTTTCCAATGCCACTCTTGTCTCCCTAAAAAGATTATTCAGGATAGCAGAGGGCTTCACGCCTATCCATATAACCCTTGGGAGATTCTTGTGCCGGAAAAATCCAAGTTTTCCTGTGGAAAATGTGAAAGTAGGAAACCCCCTTAAGCGCTTCGAAAGCATCGAAGCAACCAGTTCAACTTTTTCTTTTTCCACATCATTGAGAAATGCCAATGTCAAATGGGCATTATTTCCCGAAACCCAGGAGGCTTTGAAACCCATTCGCCTCAGTCTCTCAACAACTGTATCCACAATCCCGGATATTTTCTGACCGGTATCAATGGCAATAAAGGTTCTCAAGCTATTTCCCCCTTTCACCACTGCGCAGATAACCAAAAACATATACAATGCCGCTTAGAAGGGTTATCAACGCAACGACGCACTGAAGAGATATTATAATCGTGGAAATGTTCCAGCTCAAAATCAACTGTAGATACAAAAAAACCAGCAAAATTATCTGAGTAACCGTTTTGGCTTTGCCGTAATAATTTGCTGCTATAACAATCCCCTCCGAAGCAGCAAGCATCCTTATTCCCGAAACAAAAGTATCTCTAAAAAGGATTAAAAAAACTAACCAGAAATTCACTCTACCTATAAACATGAAAACGAGGAATAGAGAGGTGACCATAATTTTATCAGAGATTTGGTCCAAAAACTTCCCGAAGGTAGTTATCTGATTCAATTTCCTTGCGAGCTTTCCATCAAAATAATCTGTTAACGCCGCAATGATAAAAATGGCAAAAGATAGCAAAGCCCACCTTTCAGGCTCAAAATACAAAAAAGCCACGATTGGAATCGTTAACACTATTCTTGATAATGTCAGCATATTAGGTATATTCATTAACTATCCCCTCTAAATCATTTTCATAAACTTCTGTAATTAACGCTTCGACAAATTCTCCGGGTCTACACTCTCCCTTAATATAAACATTGCCGTCGATTTCCGGTGAAAAATGCCAAGATCTGCCAATTAAAAAATCTCCTGATTTCTCTTCTATTAGTACTTTTAGCTTTCGCTTCAGAAAGCGTTGATTGAGCTCATGTGAAATCCGGTCTTGTTCATCTAACAGTTCCTCGAGGAACTCCTGAGCTTTCTCTTTTGAAATAGTTATTTTTTCACCATGGGCCGGGGTCCCTTCTTCAGGAGAATAAACAAACCCTCCCAGTTTATTAAATCTAATTTCTTTGATGAAATTAAGGGTTTCCCTGAACGTTTCCAGAGTTTCTCCAGGGAAGCCTATCATTATGGTTGTTCTCAAAACTGCATCGGGTATTTTCGCTCTTATCTTTTCAAAAAGGGCCACGAGTTCTTCCCGGTTTTTAGATCTTCCCATGGCTTTCAATATTTTATTTGATCCACTCTGTACGGGTATGTCAAAATACTTCACAACATTTTTAGCAGATGCCATAGCATCTATAATTTCCTCGCTGAGATGATCGGGATGTAAATACATGACTCTTAACCAAAATCCGTCTTTCAGGTCATCAAGTTTTTCCAACAAATCCGGGAGTGCCTGTTTTCCATAAAAATCCTTCCCATATTGGGTATTATCTTGAGAAACAAGTATTATTTCTTTGGTTCCACTGGATATCAGATCCTGAACTTCAGAAACGATATCCTCCATTTTCCTGCTTTTCGATCGCCCCTTAAAGGAGGGTATAGAGCAAAAGGCACAATTTCTGTCACAACCATCTCCTATTTTTACATAAGCGTAAGTACTACTGGATTCTCTAGCAATGTAATCGTACACTCCCACCGGTTGTTTGAAGTAGAAAAATGTTCCTCTCTCCAAAAGATCCGCCAATTTCATGGGCGAAGTCACCCCGATAAGTCCATCGAGCTCCGGGATTTCAGCTTTTAGATCATTGAAGTAACGTTGTACTAAACAACCTGTGGCTATAATTTTCAAAGCTGGATTCTCTTCTTTAAGTGAGCAGAAGTTGAGAATCTCCTCAATGCTTTCCTTCTTCGCTTCTTCAATAAAGCCGCAGGTATCAATCACTATCAAATCAGCAATTAAGGCATCATTTACTATTTGATGTCCCCTTCTCACCAGAATTCCTTTGAAATTCTCCATATCAGCAACATTTTTTGGACAACCAAGTGTGAGGATGCCAATTTTCATCTATAATATTCCTTTCTTTTCTTCAAATAGAGTTCCCGGATTTTTGATAACTCGTCGATATAATCTTTATCTTTGTAATTGGGATACGTATATTCAAGAGGCCTAAAAGCCCCATTTAAAAACATCAAAGTCACTTCCGCGTTGATCCCTCTGCCAATATATATTCTGTTTGCCCAGTGTTTGGTGGAAGCTAGCACGAATTGTGTGTGATGTATATAGCCAGGATCTATGTTGATTTTTCTCTTGCCTTCAACTGCGAAATTCATTTCGAGTTTATTTGTTTTTAGTTTAATTTCAGCAAGTTCAGAAGGATGTATTAAGTGCACAAAACTTACAAGCTTTCCTTGAAGCTTGTGCCCCATCTCTTCATTGTAAAAGTAGGTGTATTTATCAAAATCAAGCGTACGTGAGAGATAGTCTATGTCTCCGAATTCCTTCTCAAGTATAGGTTCAAGTTCCGTGAATCGATAATCTATATAGGAAGAAAAAATGAACATCACAAGGTTCACCATTTCGGTTCTTCTCATTTGTCCCATTTCTCTAACTTCACCTCAACTTCTTCTATCGATACTTCGTATACATTATCTAAGAACCGTAAAAGATAAAGGTCCCCATTATTGGTTATCCTGAGGGATTCATTCTTAAAAAGGGTAAAAGCTTTAGTGCTTTCTTTAGGGATTCTGTAAATTTCACCACCTGTTTTAACGCTAACTTCGCTATTTTCACTGTCCACAACGACTGTTCTCATGCCTGTATTAAGCTTTTTCACAGTTGAAATCAGCAATACATCGACTGCAAAAAGCACAACGCATAGCAGGAACAAAAATCCCAAAAAAATTTCACTTCTCACAAAAACAGTCCTTTTTCTATATTTTTCAACAAAATTATATCATGCTTGCTCTTAGACTACTACGGAATTATTTCAAAGACCATTCATTGTGATATAATTTCACAAGCAGGAAGACTTTATTTGAAAAAGGGGTGAAAAAGTATGGAAAACAGGAAAATCCCAAAACCCACGATTAAAAGACTGGCAGTTTATTACAGATGTCTCGAAAATCTCATAAAAAGCGGAAAAGAAACAATCTCTTCTCAGGAGTTAGGAAATCGCCTAAATATCAAAGCCAGTCAGGTTCGGAAGGATCTTTCCTATTTCGGTGAGTTTGGGAAGCGTGGCATCGGATATCAAACAAGGCACCTTCAGGATGGTATTGCCGAAATTCTCGGGATCAAAAGAATCTGGAATGTTTGTATAGTCGGAGCTGGCAATCTTGGCATGGCACTTGCCAATTATCCTGGTCTATCCAAAAGTGGTTATCAAATCAAAGCCATTTTTGATGTCAGCTCTGAAAAAATCGGCAAAAAACTTCAAAATGGGCTTGTAGTTGAAGATCTCAAAAATTTTGAAAGGGTCGCCAGGAAGGAAAAAATCCACATAGGTGTAATCACTGTTCCAGCCAATAATGCACAACAGGTAGCTGATTTAATGATTGGTTCGGGAATAGAGGGAATTATAAATTTTGCACCTGCCAAGCTCAACATACCAGAAAATTTCCCCCTCGAAGAAATCGACATCTCTCTTACATTCAGGGCTCTTTCGTTTCAAATAACCATGCAGAAAAGTAGACAGTGAGGTGTTCAAATGCTTGTAGCAATCGTTGGTGGCAGTGGTGCTGGTAAGACTTCTGTTGCCATGAAGATAAAGGAACATTTTGGAAAGAGTGCCGATATTCTTTCAATGGATGACTATTACAAAAATCTTGAGCCCGGAGTTGATCCTCGCGAATTCAATTTTGACAGTCCAAAAGCCTTTGATTTTCAACTGTTTATAGAACACCTTAAGGCTCTTAAAGCAGGAAAGAAAATACACACTCCTATTTACAGCATGGTAACCTATAGAAGGGAGTCCGGGATTTCCAAGTTATTCTCACCAAGACCTCTAATTATTGTTGAGGGTATCTTGATATTGCACAACGAAGAGCTCAGAGAACTTTTCGATTTTTCTGTTTACATCGATGCTCCTGCTGATGAAAGGCTGATCAGAAGAATAGAGAGAGATACAAGAGAAAGAGGGAGGTCCATTGAAAGCATAATCACACAATACAGGAAATTCGTTGCCCCTGCTTTCGAAAGCTTTATTGAGCCGCAAAAATATTTTTGCGATATCGTCCTCCCTGATGGAGTAGAAAACGCAACCGGACTCAAAGTCATAATCAACGCAATAGAAAATATGTTAAAATCATATCGCTAAATAATAAAGCAATTAGTTAATCGGAAGGTAACGCCTGGCTAAAGATTTGGTGGTATCGTAACTTTGTAATTATGCCTGAATTCGTTATGTTTCGGAGGTGGAGCCGTGAACAAGCGCCCCATAGTTCTTATTTTAGTCTTTTTGAGTCTTATAGTTGCTACTGCCTTTTCTTTCGATACTGCAAAGGCTACAAAGGCTTTTAAAACATATGTGGAAGACTATAAAAAGGAACAGTCTCAATTGCCCGTGATCCTCAAATTAAAGGAAGATCTTAAAGATCTTGCACTTTACAGGCTCTACAAGTTACAAATAGCCGGAAGCGTTGAAAAGAAAGAAAGCACCACGACAATTCCTGACTTGTTAACCGATCATATGAAAGCTCTTGATGAAAGTTATTTTTCAACTGGAGAGGAAAAAATTGCTTACAGTGCTTTCCTTTCTTGGGTTGTATCAGATGTGTCGGGTAAGAAGTTTCAGGTGGGTACAATCAACGAAATGCCAGCCTATTCTTTGACTTTTAACGGTTATTCTTCGAGAATAAGAACTGTTGCTCCTCGGGTTTACGAAAGCTGGATAGCCTATTCACTTGGGTTATTAAAAAAACGCCCATCAAGCTTTCCAGAGGGAAATCTTCCCATTCCCAATACCTTTAGTAACTTTGATTTAAGTGTTGCGATGGACCCTGCAGAACAGGAAGAAATCGCTTCAATAACCGATGAAGAAATTCTCAAACAATTATCCAAAGCCATTCAAGACATTTCAAACAAAAAATACGATGTCAGCGCCTTGTTCAAAGACAAAGTGGAAGAAAGAGTTGACTTCATAACCAGCAGATTACCTGAAGACCTGGAGGGTCTGGAAGATTCCACTAAAAATCTGTTGAAACTGTGGATTTACAGATCTTTCTCCCTTATTCAGGAAGCTCCCTATTTTCCTGAGAGCTTGCCTATAAATGTGATGAACATCCCTGGTTTTGAGAACGACATTTCTATGGAAGATCCCAACTACGAAAAGATAAGCGCTATAATCACAAAGAATGACATGATGATGATGCAACTCAACTTTGCCTTAAAAATGATTGGCAACAATGACTACTCACCAGTAGGGCTCATAGAAGCAGATATTGTCAGCGAAGCGAAAAAAATGGTTGCCCCGCTTTTGAGCACTCTAGGCCAAATAAGAAATGAGCTGTCCGGTGAGTTTATTTCAAGCGTTTCGAAAAAACTTTCTCTTGGCTGGATCAGAATTTTGTTTTATGCGTTGATCATTTTTTTGGGATTGACGTATCTCAAGATTCTCAAGAAATACCTCCTGTACATCATTGTCGGTTTTGAAACCCTTTATCTTTTATTTCTATCAAATCCTTACCAGAGCGCCTTTGATTTATCCCTGTATGCCATTGTAATAATCCCGCTGTTTGTTTTTGCTATCCTCATAACGCTGGGGCGGGTATTATCAAAGAAAAAGAAAGCTATTGATCTCCTCGCGTTGGCTTTGATCGTTCTGGCTTTGAGTTTGCCATTTGTCAAACTATACAAGAACATTCCTGAGCTATCTATGGAAAAATATCCTGAATTTTATGATTCCATATATTATGATGCACTGAAAGACGATCTCTTTGAATCTCCAAACTCTCTGTTCAACATTGAAATGAGAGAGCTAACGTCATTGGTATCAGCTGAATTGAACGAGCTGAAAAGAGGCTATCGCATCATAATACCCAATATGTTGAACAATCTTGCGAAAAACACAGGAACAACTTTCTCGGTATCAGGAACGCGTTTAAGACTCTCAGTACCGTCTTTTGCTGATTACCTGTCCATAGAAAATGAGCCGACATATATTTCACAATTCGAAGATCTGCAGAAAGCTTTTAAAAGCTTTGTCAGAAGCAGCAAAAGGAATTATTCCCAATACAAAAGGACACTCAACAACATTGAAAATATGGCAGAAAAGGTTGTTACTTATGCAGGGAACCCACTTCGAGCGGATTTTGAGGAGTACCTCAAAAGGACTCTGGAAGACAAGTCAGAATATACGGTCGCTCTTGACGACATAGAAACTGCCATATCTGATGAGATGAAGATTGAACCGCGTTCTGCTTTGGTTACCCCATATAAAGTACCAAAATACACTGTTCTTCTGCTTGGAGTATTTCTTCTTGTAGCGACTACGGTTGTATTCAGAAACTTCTTCCTTTCTATACTCGAAGGGATATTAATTGTAATCGCTTTTGTGGGGGCTTATGGCATGAGAAATCTCGATATTTTCGTCCAGGCTGGAACTCCTTATCTAAAACTGTCTGTAAGCACAGGAATGAACATTTGGTTTTTTGTTATATTCACGGTTATAATTGTTTTGGCTGAAATATTTGCCTTTATATCCTACAAAAAAGGGAGGGAGAGTGCATGAAGTTAAGAATTGCTTTAGTTCTCTCATTGGTATTGCTCGTAGCGCTTCCTGTTATGGCGCTGAAAGTTATTATGGTTACTGACGTTGGAGGTCTTGGCGACAAATCTTTTAACGATGGAACCTGGGAAGGTATTGTCAAAGCTGCAGATTTCCTTGGTATTGAAAAGGAAGTTGTTCAGTCTCACGAAATGGCCGACTATATTCCAAATCTTTCAAACGCCGCAAAAGAAGCTGACATCGTTTTCGCTGTTGGTTTTATGATGACTGACGCTCTTTTTAAAGTCGCTCCGCAGTTCCCTGACACATACTTCGTCGGTATCGATATCGTTCCACCAGAAGGTGCAGAAGCTGACAACGTAGCCACTTACATCTTCAAAGAACAGGAAGGCGCTTTCTTGGCAGGTTATCTTGCAGCTGCAATGACAGAGACCAATATCGTTGGATTCGTTGGTGGTATTCCAATACCCCCTGTTGAAAGATTCAGATACGGTTATGAAGCTGGAATAAGGGTCTACGAAGAACTTCATGGAAAAACTATTGAAATACTCAGAGGTTACACCATGGACTTCAATGATCCAAAAAAAGGTAAGGATCTTGCACTTGCTCAGTTTGCAGAAGGTGCTGATATAGTCTTCCACGCTTCCGGTGCTTGTGGTAACGGCGTTATCGAA
>NZ_CEYIHJ010000051.1:0-10987 GCF_982836095.1 Kosmotoga sp. | reverse complement strand
TATCGTTCTACGCGCCATGGAATCAAATCCAAAAGCTGTGAAGCAGTACAGAGAAGGGAAGAAAGGTGTAATGGGTTACTTTGTTGGTGCTGTGATGAAAGAGACACGCGGCAAAGCAAATCCAGCGGCGGTAAATGAAATCGTGAGGAGGCTTTTGGAATCATGAAAAAAGTGATAATCCCTATAATTTTCTTATTTTTGATGCTGCCATTCACGCTTTTTGGGGCTACCTATCTTTCGTTGATGAATGAAAACTGGAAAAACGAAGTGGTTTTTCCTCTTTCAGAAAGGTTCAGCTGGGGCCTTGAATTGGGAAATTCCACACCACGAATGGGCATTCTGTATTCTGAAAGCTGGGCTGATTTTTCAACCGGTTTTTTCAAAATCAAAACCCGTGATGGTAGTTTTTCATTGGGACTCTATTTGGGCGAAGAGGTATCGCTCTCTACAACGTTGATCCGGGGAACCTATACGCCTCCGGTATATTCTCAGAGCTTCAGCAAAATTCAAGTAACTTCTGACGGAAAATACCATCTGTTTTCCTATAGTAATTATCGTATCCCCTTAGGGAAATGGAGCCTTGGGGCGAATGTGCTGAGTATAAAAAACAAAGATACAAGCATCAGTTATTTGAAAACATATGCTTTTATAAAAGACTTCAACAGAAGTTTTAGGCTGAGTTTTAACAACGGGATTATAGATCTGGGAATGGATTTGGTGACCATAGGCTCTCTTGGGGAACTTGGATATGGTGCTGGATTGTGCTATGACTTCAATAACCGTGCCCTTGGTATTTCAGCCCATTGGGTTTTTCCGGTATCCCTTGAAAGCGGAAATCTCACAGGGGATTTAATGGTATTTATAAAAACCGATGGCGTGAATACAAAACTCGGATTTAGGACACCCGGGGGAAAAAACCTCCTGATATTTGGCATCGGGTTTGAGAACTATATCCCGGAGGAGTTCTTTCTTGGGTTAATGGTGAACTGATGAAAGCAGGTGTATATGTACACCTTCCCTTTTGTAAAAGGCTCTGCCATTACTGTGATTTCGCTAAAATGAAAGAAGACCCGGAGCTCATAGAGAAATACCAGCATCTGTTGTTGAAAGAAATGGAGCTCTGGTTTAAAAACAACCCCTCTGTCATCGTGGAAACACTTTACTTTGGTGGGGGTTCCCCTTCTATATACCCCGTGAAATATATACAACAATTCATTGATAAACTCAGAACCTTAACCAACTTCTCACCTGTTGAAATAACGCTCGAGGCAAATCCCTGGGAGCTTGAAATGAATAAGATAAAAAGTTGGCAAAAATTGGGCATAAACCGATTGAGCGTTGGAGTACAAAGTGTATCGGCTTCCATACTCAAAAAAGTTGGTCGCCAATCTCCCGCTGATTTACTCAATCGTCTGAAAATGGCAAAGGACAGCTTTGATATCCTCAGCCTCGATTTCATTCTCGGGCTTCCGGGGGAATCAGAAAAAAATCTGGAAGGAAATCTTGGACTTATCAAAGAATTGTTTCCGCAACATATTTCTTATTATTTCCTCGACACCGACCATGATACTCCTTTGATGAAAAACGTGCATAGTGGTAAGATTGTGTTGCCGGATGCAAAGACGATGGAGAAGCTGTATGAACAAGTAAAGTCCAACCTCTCTGCTCTGGGGTATCAACGTTATGAAATCTCCTCCTGGCAAAGAGATGGAATGCTCTGCAAGCATAACGTTAATTACTGGAAAAATGGCGATTACATAGGATTTGGGATCTCAGCCGGTGGACATTTCAAAAGGCTCAGGTATGTTAACACAACACATTTTGAAGAGTATGAAAGGGCTATTGCCAAGAACCTATTGCCGCGTGCATACAGTGTTTTCAACGACGACCTTCAGGAAGATATTGAAACACTTTTTATGTCCTTGAGGCTCGTTGAGGGATTGTCTTTTGAAAAATTGACAAACAGCAGGCACAAGCTCACCCTGATCGAAGCACTGGCTAAGAAGCTTTCTGGCCTTGCCGTCTTTGAAAATGGCAGGATTCGTCTGAATGAGGCTGGATTCGATAATTCGCGTCTGGTGTTTGAGAGAATTTTGGAAATAAAGGAGGGGATAACCGGTGTTTTCAGCACATGAGATATTAGACATTGCTTTGAATATCGAAAACGAGGGGTTTAAATTTTACAAAGATATGACTGAGAAAGCTCGGGATGAAAGTGCAAGATCTACATTTGAATTTCTTGCTTCTCAGGAAAAAGAACACATTGTTACCTTCAGAGAACTTCTGAAGAGGTTTGAAGAAGAAGCTCAGGAACTCGTGAACTGGGATGAGGCTACAGAATATCTGAAGACCTTGAGTGAGCACAAGATCTTTCCAGATGCTGGAACTCTGAAAGAAATGTTCAAAGATAGTTCTCCAGAAGACGTGGTGAAATACTCTATTGAACGCGAAAAGGATAGCATAATATTCTATTATGATCTTCTGGAAATACTGGCAGATCACGAAGCTAAAGAAGCAGTAAAGAAGATTATAAAGGAAGAAAAGAAACACGTTGTGATACTGAGGGATTTGCTCAAATGAGAAGGGAAGAGCTTGAAAACTTTTTGAAAAATTTCACTGCTGAGAAAAAGAAGAGAGAAAGCCTTGACTGGGATCGATACTTCATGGTCCTGGCAGATACAGTCAAAGAGAGATCAAGCTGTATCCACCGCAAGGTAGGGGCGATTATCGTCAGGGAAAACAGGATTCTTGCGACGGGGTATAATCAGCCTCCATCGGGTTTTCCCCATTGCGATGAAACAGCCTGCATTCGTGACGCTCTTTCTGTTTCTTCAGGTGAAAACCAGGAAATTTGTTATGCCGCCCATGCAGAGCAAAATGCCATTGCTCAAGCGGCCAGATTTGGAATACCTACTGAGGGAGCAACAATCTACGTAACGCATAAGCCATGCTCAATATGTGCGAGGATACTGATAAATGCCGGGATAAAGCGTGTAGTGTATGGCTGGGATTATCCCGACCCTCTCTCGGAATTTTTATTCAAAACATGTGGTGTTACGTTAGAACAACTCAAACTTGAAGGAGGTAATCATGTCAACATCTAGATTGCTAACTTATTTGCGTCAAGACAGAATGCCCCATGTCTGGTGCCCTGGGTGTGGAAATGGCGTTATAATGAAAGCCTTTGTTGATGCAATTGACCGTCTGTTGCTGGATCCTGAAAGAATTGCTGTTGTATCGGGAATAGGTTGCTCATCGCGGGTAACGGGTTATTTGAATTTCAACACCATGCACACACTGCATGGAAGGGCTATTGCCTTTGCAACCGGGGTCAAACTCGCAAGACCTGAGTTTAAGGTGGTTGTTATGGGTGGCGATGGAGATGTTCTGGCTATTGGCGGAAATCACTTCATTCATGCGTGTAGAAGAAACATGGATCTAACTGTCGTCATCTTCAACAACAACATTTACGGTATGACAGGTGGCCAGTATTCTCCCACAACACCAGAAGATACCTATGCTTCTACCGCGCCCTATGGTAACATCGAAGATCAATTTGACACGGTGAAGTTGGCTATTAATTCGGGTGCGACCTACGTGGCACGCAGTACAGTATACCACTATGTACAGACAGTTCAATACATTCAAAATGGGCTCAAACACAAGGGGATGTCAGTTATAGAAATCATGACTAACTGCCATACGTATTTTGGCAGATACAACGGTATGCCAGAACCTGTTCAGATGCTTTCGTATTTCAAAGAAAAATCCGTTCCCCTGAAGAAGGCCGAAAAGATGCCTCCAGAAGAGCTCGAAGGGAAAATAGTCATCGGTGAGTTTGTAGACATAGAAAAGGAAACCTATAATGAAAAATACGAACAGCTCAAACTGAAATTGGCATTCAAGGAGAAGGAGTGATTAACATGGCTGTGCGTCAACCCCACTCTGTTAGAATATCAGGTATAGGTGGCCAGGGAAATGTGTTGATGGGAATTATTCTCGCTGATGCTCTGGTTTCCATGGGACTGTGGGTAGTTCAAACTCAGTCGTATGGAGCTCAGGTGAGAGGCGGGCTGTCCTACTGCGATGTGCTTTTCTGCAAAGAGCCCATAGATTATCCCAAAGCGAATAATTTCAACGTGATTTACTCCATGCACCAAATTGCCATAAATGCACACATCAATCTCTTGAAACCCAACGGGATCCTCATTATAGATAGCTCTTATGTGGCAGATATTCCTAAAGAGGCGTTTAGACTAACCAAGAAGATAGTCATGAAACCAATATCAAAACTAACACAAGAGCGCTTTGGTACAGCTTTGCCGTCAAACATGGTGGGCTTGGGCATCATTTCAAAGGCTTCGAAGATAGTCCAGCCAGAAGCACTTAAAAGGTCTATGAAAAAGCATATAAAAGAAAAGTACCACAAATTGAACGAAGAGGCAATCGAATTTGGCATATCATTGGTTGAAAAATCGTATACGATAAAAGAAGAATCAAGAGAATTCATTAGAGGGATCGAATGAGGCCATTTTTAAATAGTTTTGAGTTTGCCGTAAAGGGACTCAAATATTTGGTTTTAAATGAGCGGAATTTCAGGGTACAATTTATAATAGGAATATTAGTCTTGTTGCTGGCATTTCTACTCCCACTGGAGGGATGGGAGTTTTTTTGGATTTTGTTTTCCACCTTTTTCGTTTTGAGCCTTGAAGGTCTGAATACGGTTGTTGAAGCGCTGTTGGACTTCATGGAAGAACGATATCATCGGAGAATTGAGATCATAAAAGATATTTCTGCCGGGACTGTGCTTCTTGGCTCAATGTTCAGTGTAATTGTTGCAACGATTATTTTCGGCAAAGCGTTATTTGGTATTTCGAGATTTTATGGGTTCATTATTGGTATAATATTAGATAGTATTCTTTTTGGCCTTGGCCTTTTTGGAGGTGGAAAGAAGTGAGCAACCGCAATTTGCTGGCGCTGTTAGTTATGCTAGTAGTCGTGTCTATAACGAGTTTTGGTTATGTTATTATCACTTACACTATCCAGCAGGGGGATACGCTTTATTCGATTGCCAAAGAGCATGAGTTACATGTTTCTACGATTTTAGACTTTAATGACATAGAAGATCCTAAAAGTCTCAAGATCGGTGAAAAAATCGTATTTCCACAACCGGATGGATTGTTATATGAAGTGAAAAAGGGTGAAACCCTTTCGTATATAGCCAAACTGTTTTTCGCTCCTGTTGAGGACATAATAAGAGCCAACAGCATCAAAAACGGAGATATTATTGTTCCCGGTCAGAAACTGTTTGTTCCTATGGATTCAATCAACAAATATGACTACAAACCGATAGAAAGACCCTTCAGATGGCCAGTTTACGGGGTTATAAGTTCAAATTACGGATGGCGGCAACACCCCATAACCGGAAAGCTTGCCTTTCATACAGGGCTTGATATTGCTGCTCCCATGGGGGCACCGATATTTGCCGCAGCTGACGGATATGTAACTTTTGCTGGACTCAATGGAGGTTATGGATACATGGTGGAAATACAACATGACGACGGCATGGTTACGCGATATGGCCATATGAGTCATATAAGTGTCTATGTTGGTCAGCGTGTCTTTATGGGATCATTGCTGGGAAGAATTGGTGCAACAGGCCTTGCTACCGGCCCTCACGTCCATTTTGAGGTCAGGGATAACGAGTACAGAACCGTGGACCCGCTTTCAACTCTTCCGGCAAAAGATTTGATGTACGTTATAAGAGGATACCAGGAAGGAAATGCGGACACCGGCGGAAAATGAAGCGAATACTCGTTAGCGCCTGCCTTTTTGGAATAAATTGTACTTACAATGGTAAGAACAATCTCAATTATAGGATTTTTTCCTTAATGAATAATTTTTCTCTTATCCCTGTTTGTCCCGAGCAACTAGCAGGCTTGCCTACGCCCCGGCCGAGAGCAGAAATAACTGGCGGAAAAGGCTGGGCACCGGGTTCAAGAGTCGTAAATGAATTCGGGGTTGATGTAACAAGGGCTTTTGAAAGGGGAGCAGAAGAAACTTTGAAAATTGCAAGGCTCTTTGAAGTAGAGCTCGCAATTCTGAAAAGTAAAAGTCCTTCGTGTGGTACTCAGCATGTTTATGACGGCACGTTTAGCTCAATCCTCATTCCGGGTGTTGGAGTTACCGCCGCTCTTTTACGGGAAAATGGCATAGAGGTTCTATCTGAGGACGAAATAGAGTATTTCATTGGATCCTGAGGTGATGGAATGCGCGCTAAAAAACGAAGCAAAGGAACCCTGAGTCTTGCGGAAGAGAAAAAACTGAAAACCAGGTATAAAAAGTTCAGTTACGCCGCATGGATAACTGGTTTTTCTTCATTGGGACTGTTGCTTTTTCAGAAATATGGAGATACGCTTGCCTTTATGCATAGTGGGATGCTTTCTACCATGGTTGTTCTCTATTTTATTGGCTTTTGCATATCGCTATTCCTTTTCTTTCTTGCAGTTTCGTATTCTTTTTTGCAGGAGAAACGAAACTGGGTAATAACAAACGCTTTGTTAATAGTAGTGGTTTTCGTGTCATTGTTCTGGTTTTCCACCGAAATACCCATTGTGAATAAGCATGGGACGCTGACAGAAATAACGCCACAATTTCCAAGATACACAGCACTTGGAGCTGCTTTTGGCGGGATTTTTATTGGTATAATTGCCCTGTTTAAAAGAAGAGAAAATTGAAGAAAGCACCATGCATCCACCTTCGACTAACCACAACCGGACCGGTTACGCCCTCAGACTCAGGTTGAGCACTCCTGCGGCACACGGTAAGCCTGCTTATGGCTGCTTCCTTCCGGACCTGACCAGGTTCACAGGTTCCCGTTGCGCAGGACCCAACCCTCAACATCCTTCGACGCACCGTGTTCCGACCATGATAGCCTCTGGTGGCTTTCGGCCCCGCATATGGCGGATTTCGGGTACAGGGAACCGCCAGCTCCCCGCCTAGCATGGTGCGGTTACATTATAACGCGATTTGCCTTCCACTTCAAGAGGCAGCTATTTCAGAAAAGACCTAAGAATGATGTCATTGTAATTCTTTTTAAGTCCGGGAACTAAAATGCCTCTAAAACCCATTGATTTCAATTTTGAGTATTCTTTCTCCATCGGATCTACATTCACAGCGAAGACAGAACCGGGATTGGGCTTTAAGCTTTCGATTATTGGAAAGAGTTCGTTGACAATTCCAGTGTTCAACACTCTGGCTTCTCCGTGATTGCATAATGCAGCGGAAACAGCAGGATTTATCATTACAGATGCAATTGCGAGTTTCTCATCTTTTGAGAAGCTCTGGAAATTCAATATTTTGCTAGGTTCTTTGATGAGATAATTCTCGCTACTGTGAAACTGTTCTTTCCCGGTATCAAGAACGGATTTATCGGGAATGGTAAAGATCTTTATATCGTTTTCATGCGCGAATCGTACTGCTTCTCCGTTAAAAACCCCACAAAAAGAGTTAACCCCCAAAGCAAACAATTTTCTCATAATGGAGTAATCGATGGTGAAGCTGGAAGCGTACATCAACCCCTGACTGTTGTAATGTTTATCAATGTGATTATTCATGGACACGTGGAGAATTTTGCCATTCGATAGGAAAGCTGCCACGTCACCGATTAGATCATAGAGCTTCATAAACGCAGCTGCGTTGTAAATATCTTCTGGTTCAATCCCCACCGCTGGGTTTGCAAGGTGAACCTCATCGAGAAGACCGGGATAACCTTCGATTTTATACAAATAACTCCCGGATAACAGAGGAATCACATATTGAAGAACGAGATATTCATATTTCTCGGATGCAAAAAACTGCGAAAATTCTTTATGAGCAGTGGAGATATATGAAGAAATACTGTATAGCCCCTTTAGAGCTAATCTTCTTCTTTTTTGAAGCAAGATATCACCACAGTAGGTTATGTTATCTATGGCATCATCGTAATCTTGTGGATCGGTTAAGAGAACAATATCCCGATAATTTTTTATGGAAGCGGAAATCAATGCCAGTCTACCGGTATCGATGCTTAAACCGCGTTCGTATTCTAAATCAAACCTGCTACTGAGATTTGTGACCACCATATCGAAGGTTTGCCCTTGTGTTTCAGTTTTGCTTTGACTCAACCGTAAAGCCATGAGGTATAGCAGTTCATCATCAGAATGTATTTCTTCAAAAAGATCTTTAATCTTCAAGGTGTTGATCCCGGATTCTATGAGGTAATCATAACTTATAGAATCGGCAACAATCTCAGCTCCATTGGCATCGAGAAAACTGCAAAGCTCCAAAAGATTTTCACTATCATTGACAGCAATAAGAACTCTTTTTATGTTCAAATTTTCACCTCCAATCTTATTTTATCAGAAGAATTTTATTTGCGTTTGAAGGCCGAAAAATAGTATGATAAGAATCAAATGCAATTGCATTTTATATTCCCAAAAGCCGATTTGTCTTAAGGATACCATCAGATGAAAAGGAGGAAAGCGGATGGTAAAAAAAACACTGGATTTTGCCGAATCCGAAGAGGTTAAACTGGTACGCCTTCAAATAACGGATATCAATGGTACCTTAAAAAACGTTGAGCTTCCTGTCAAACGCCTGGAAGAGGCGTTGATAAAAGGTGTGATGTTTGACGGCTCTTCTATCGATGGCTTTGTTAGAATTGAAGAATCCGACATGTTGCTCTTTCCAGACCCTCGCACGGCTTCCCTTTTGCCATGGAAATCGGATTCTGAGAAGACAGTCAGGCTTATCTGCGATGTTATGCTTCCTGACGGGACTCCCTTCGAGGGGGATCCCCGATACCGATTAAGAAGAGTCGTAGACAAGGCCAAATCGTTGGGCTTTGAAGCTTTTGCCGGGCCTGAGCCAGAGTTTTTCCTGATAAATCGCAAAACCAATGATACAAAAGAAAAGAAAATAGAACTGCTGGATCGTGGTAGTTATTTTGATATGCTGCCCGTAGATAATGGTGAAGAAACGAGAAAGAATATCGTAGTTGCGCTGGAAAAAATGGGATTTGAAGTAGAGGCAGCGCACCACGAAGTAGCTCCTTCACAGCATGAAGTGGATTTCCGTTACACGGACATATTGCAGACAGCGGATAATATACAAACATTCAAATGGGTTGTGAAAACAATCTCTATGCTTAACGGAATTCATGCAACTTTTATGCCCAAACCCTTTGAAGGGATAAACGGCTCCGGCATGCACATACATCTCAGCCTCTTTTCTAAAGGCAAAAACGCCTTCTATGATCCTGAAAAACCCTACGAACTGAGCGATACTGCGATTTTCTTTATTGGTGGAATTTTAAAATACGCACCTGAAATCACCGCGATCACCAATCCAACAATCAACAGTTACAAACGATTGGTACCAGGATATGAGGCCCCAGTAAATATCTCGTGGGCTCTTGGAAATCGAAGCGCGATGATAAGGGTTCCTTCAGTCAGGGAGCAGGCGACACGAATCGAAATCAGAAACCCCGACCCAACATGTAACCCATACCTCGCTCTGGCTGTCGTACTCGCTGCGGGATTGAAAGGCATTGAAGAAAAAGTCTTACCTTCTAAGCCTGTTGATAAGAACATATTTGAACTGGGCAGCGGAGAAAAACTGAAGCATAAAATAAGATTTCTACCCCATGATCTAAAAGAAGCAACGGAAAAGGCTGAAAAAAGCAGGCTCGTTCAGGAGGTTCTTGGTGATCACATATTTG
Organism: Kosmotoga sp.; assembly: GCF_982836095.1. Taxonomy (NCBI): domain Bacteria; kingdom Thermotogati; phylum Thermotogota; class Thermotogae; order Kosmotogales; family Kosmotogaceae; genus Kosmotoga; species Kosmotoga sp. Next base: position 1,227 of record NZ_CEYIHJ010000051.1, on the reverse strand, counting down.
AAAAGTTCATTGAAACGAAAAAACTGGAATGGGCACGCTTTATGAGGAGCGTAACTGACTGGGAGTTGGCGGAGTATATAGACTTATATTGAATTTGAGAGGTTAAAAATCAGGATTTTTTTATGAAACATTATGTTTCAACAAGTGGAGTTGTTATGTGATATAATGCTTTATCGTTATATCCCGCTTTGTCTAAGGACAAAGCCATAAGTCCATGGGAGGAGGTAAACAATGTCAGAAAAAAGAATCTACGAAACCATGTTCATTGTCTCGCCAGAACTCGATGAAGAGCAGAGAAATGCTCTTGCCGAAAAGGTAAAGAACTACATCGAAGAAAGAGTTGAGGGCGAGATCGAGAAGTTCGACCGCTGGGGAATGCGGAAACTGGCTTATCGTGTAAGAAAAGGATTTACAGAAGGCGATTACACCCTTATCCTTTTCCGCGCTGACCCCGAGAAAGTCAATGTGTTGGAAAGACTTTTCAACATCACACCTGATATCTTCAGATGGCAAACCTTCAGGAGAGAAGATCTTGAAAAGGAAAACAAGAAGAAGGAAAAAGTAAAAGACAAAGAAGCCGATGAAGCTGAAGACATTGCCGAAACAGTTGCCGAAACAGTTGCTGAAACACCTGTTGAGCCGGCTACTGAGGAATCCGATAACACAGCAACGCCCGAAACTGAAAAAAAGGCGGAGGAGTAATCATGTCTATCAGCTACAACAAGGTGGTTCTTGTTGGTCGTCTAACCAGGGATCCAGAAATCAAATTCAGTACCAGTGGAACACAGATTTCACTTTTTACCCTTGCCGTTGATCGACCGACAAGAAGCGGCTCAGATGACAGTAGCAACACTGACTTCATTAGAATAGTCAGTTTTGGAAAACTCGCTGAATTCGCTGGCAACTATTTGTCAAAAGGAAGACTGGTCTTGGTGGAGGGTTCACTTAGAATCAGGAAATGGAAAACAGCTGATGGAGACCCGCGCAGCACAGCAGAAATAGTGGCAAATGCAATAAGATTTCTCGAAACCAGGTCCCAGGTTGAAAGCTCACCTGAGGTTGTCAATGAACCTGAAAAAAAAGAGGATCTCAGCGATGATATAACCTTCTTTGGTAGCGAACCCACTGATACCAATAGTGATGATATCCCATTTTAATCAGACTCGAGGAGGAATGAATACGTGAGAAAGAATAAATAGAAGGACAAAGAAGAAGTGTAGGCTTTGC
>NZ_CEYIHJ010000050.1:0-11021 GCF_982836095.1 Kosmotoga sp. | reverse complement strand
CCACCAATCCTGGACATCTTCCACTTCATAAGCGCTTCTTGCCATAGGAACAAGTACCAGGTCAGGCTTTAGTTCTTTCACTGCATCAAGCGCATCGTCATGAAAAAGTTCGCCACAAACAAGAAAAGCAACTCTGCCGAAAGGAGTCTCGATCACAAGGTGTTCTGTTCCTTCTTTATAAACTTCTTTTGGAGCTCTTGGTGAATGCCAGCCAGAATCAGTTCGACGGTGCTTAAGAGCAATATTCCCATCAGGTGAGATTAGCACAGCACTATCATATAAAGCACCATCTTCTATTTCGAAAAAACCTGTGGCTATCCAGATTCCCAGCTTCTTGGATAACGATACAAGCTCATTGATGTATTTTCCAGAAACATTTTCGCCTAAAGCGAGGTCATTTTCGGGCAAATCGGTATTGATTAAGCCTGTAAGGGCAGCTTCAGGAAAAAGAACTAACCCGGCACCGTTATCAGCAGCTTCTTTAATTAAGCTACGGATTATTAAGAAATTTTCTTCTTTGCTTGCATGGATTTTATTGATTGCAACAGCACATTTCATGAAGACCCTCCTAACTTTGGATGTATCATCTAAAAATCTATCATGACTCCAAATGATAGGCAAGGTGGTTTCGAAAGCCCTTAAATAAAAACGGGAGCTTCCGCTCCCGTTTTATGTTGCTGGAATAACCAAAATTGCTGACCAGTATTTCAGGTGAAGGAGGGGTAGCTTTATTTTATCGCCAATTATTTCTCCTTTTATTTCCTGCGGCGCGATATAACCATCAGGTGATATGAAGTAAAAATGTGAGTTTTCAGGGATAAGGCTTTTTGGAAGGTTTATAGTCAGGTTAGAATATTCTTCAGGTGCTCGTTGTTTGTGCCTCCATAATGAACTTCTTGCATTCATCAAATTTACAAAGTTAATCATCAAACCTTGTTCTGAATTTTTAACAGTAACCCAAATCTTTCCTTTTTTTGGGCTGGTTGAATAGCTTTCTTCAAAATGCACATCAGATAATTCGTCAAATGTGCCGTTCAAGAAATCCTCATATCTAACTTGAAAATCGTAATAAGCCTTTAGGGCATCAAGAACTTTCATATCTATGACATCTGCGCCCGGAAAATAAGGGCCGGAAAGTATGCGCATGATTTCTCCAATTTCAAGCCTTCTGCCTCCACTTACGGCAATGACTGAATCGGCTAAAAATATACTGTGTTTCTTTATACCTTCAAGATAAGCCGCCAGAATTACAGGCTTGCCACCACTTCTTTCTTTAGCATCCGTTATCATCTTGTAGAGGTCTTCATATGTATTACAGCTTTCCCATGGCTCGATATAAACCGCATCAGCTTCTGCTTTGTCTTGAATTTTATTCGGCCAGTTGTTCACATAATTGAAAATGACAGGTCTGTTTGTTTCTTCTTTTAGCAAGTTTATGAATTCCAAAAATCCTTGAGATGTTCTATATGGAATGTATTTCCCATCTTTTAATATATAGGAAGTGAGGTCTTTTGGATATCCATATTGGTCAAGATGTATCCCATCAAATCCGAATTCAATGGTCTTTTTACACTCGCCTATGAGAAATCTCGTCCAGCTTGAATCTTCCAACGTATTTGTTATCAATATCTTTTTGTAGAAATCTACGGGAGTCCAGCTGTCACCATCTTTTTTATAAAGAAGCCATTCTGGATGTTGCTTTCCGAGTTCACTGTTACATGCATAAAGTGCAACGTAAGCCATAGAGGCGATATTCCGTTTGTGACCTTCCTTTATTAAATCCTTTAGTGTAGTGTTGGATATTTTTCTTACCCTTTGCCAGGCATCTTTGTATTCATCGCCTTCATCATACACGAGTTTCCCATAATCATACATCCAATCGTAGTACTGAAGACCGTTTATGTGGAATTGCACAAGATAATTCATCGTTTTCTCAATATCATAACGCTCAGGAAAGAAATCAGTAAGGAATCCATATCTTGGCGAATCTGTCCAATTGTTCAACACCGAAAATCCTCTGCTGATGCTTTCATTGGCTAATCTTATATCTATTCCATATCCTCCAGTCTCCTGGGGTACATCTAATTTTATTGTTCCAGTAGTACTCCCGCTCTTGCAAAGGATTGGCGTTACTCCACGAGAAATTTTGAGTTCATATTCAACGGGGTTATCAAGTCCTTCGATAAACAATGTCATTTTGCTTCCAGGGGCGTAAAAGGCTTTATCAAAATTCAACTTCACAATAGCACCTCCAAAGCAAGAGAGTAAAATAACAACTAATAGAAAGCAAACTCGTTCTTTCTTCATACTTTGCCCTCCAGATCGAGCAGCAATTCCAGATGGTTGGCATGAGACCACAACAGAGGTCTGGCTATCTCTCCCCAGAGCTCAACCCATTCAGGATATTTCGCGCTATCTATCAGGTATTCAGGTACCTGCTCCGGGAGCCCTTTGTCATTGAAATGGCTTTCTATCCATTTTTTTATTATTTTTGCTTTTTCAAGCTCCCCGCTTCTAACATAATACTGAGCAAGAGTTGCTGAAAGCAAAATCCAGCTTCCTCCACCAAAATAGGTATCTGTGGAGTAACGTTTAACTCCACCGTTTACATACAGTCTATTTTCAATTGACTTCACAGTGTTAACCATCACCGGGTTATCGATGGGAAAGAGTTCAAAGGGAACTGCCCCCCAGATAAGGCTTGCATCGACATCACTGCTTAGAGTTGATTTCTTCAGCCTATTACATTCCATGAGTTCTTTTTCAATAAAACTCATAATTTCTATCCACCCGGTTTCTCTGTGAAGAATCTTCTCTGCCGCTCGTAGCCCAGCAGCTATTGAAAAGAGCGTAGAAGTATGAATCCCTCCAGGATTTTCTTCCCAGACATCGTAGCAGGGGATTCTCCAAACCTTTATCAAGTATTTTGAGAGCAGTTCAATGAGTCCTCTATTTTCATCTATTAAATCTTGTGGAGCATATTTCTCAACAGCCCAAAGAAAGGTTCCATAACCATCGCTTTGCCCATTTGGCCAGTCATCTGATGTTAGAGTCCCATCAAGGTTATACCGTGTTGGAAGCAGGTCATTGTGGGTTATAAAGTCATTCGAGGTAGCGAGGAGCTTTTCAATTCTTGGTTTTTGACCCGCAATTATCTGGAATCCCCATCTGAAAAACTTTTCAGCTGATTCCATATTCCCTGCTCTGGCCATTGCAGCTGCTATAAACGAGCCGTCTCGAAACCAGCAATATCCGTATTGGGAAAAATTTGGTGACGCAATATATGCGCCTTGTGGAGATTGATTGGTGTGGATTATTTGAATGGAATACTCTGAGAAATCCATTATATTTTCAAACCCCCTTCAGCGACAGCTTTTACAAAATATTTTTGGAACATAAAATAGATGATAAGCACCGGCAAAATGGCGATAATTGTGCCTGCAAAGAGCAAATGCCATTGTACTCCGTGTTGGGCTCTGAAACCCAGTATCCCAATTGGAAGGGTCCAATCACGTTTATCTCTTAAAATGAGAGATGGCCAGAAATAATCATCCCAAACCCCCAAGAATGACATAATAACCAACGTTGCCAAAGCCGGCCTGGCAAGCGGCATGGCTATATGCCAGTACGTCTTGAATATGCCACAACCATCCAGTTCTGCCGCTTCTTCAAGCTCTCTGGGTATGCTTTCAAAAAAACCTCTCAAAAAGAACGCGTTGAAGGCTATCCCTCCAATCCCACTTGTTAGGACAATTGTAAGGGGATTGTCCATGAAAAAGGGGACTTTCCTTATCATGTCGAATTGAGGAATTATCAGCAATAAGCCCGGAACAGCCAGAGTTGCAATGAGCACAGAAAACCAGAGCTCTTTTCCGGGAAATTTAAACCGCGCAAAACCATAGGCGGTTAACGAAGAGAGAAAAACGTTCAATAGAACTGCAGGTAACGTGATTTTCAAAGAGTTCAAAAAGTAGAGTTTGAAATCGGCTTCTACCCAAACTGTCTTGTAATTCTCAAAAGTTGCGGGTTTTGGTATCATCTGTGGTGGTACTGTGAAGATGTAGGCGGATTCTTTTAGTGAAGTCACCACCATATAATAAAAGGGAAAACACATGATAATTGCACCAATAAAGAGAAGCGTATAGATAATCAGATCCATTATTTTCTTTTTCATGATCAACACCTCAGTAAATCTCTCTCTTAAAGAGTTTTCGCTGAATTTGGGCAATAGTGAAAACTATCAAGAAAAATATCACAGCTATTGCTGCACCATACCCAAAATGGAAGTAATCAAAGGCTTCTTTAAACATATAACTACTCAAGACCTGTGTTGAATTCCGGGGGCCACCACCGGTTATCACGTAAACAGAGAGAAAAACGTTGAATCCTCCAATTGTTAGCATAACTGTCTGGAATGCTATTACCGGTCGTAACATTGGAATCGTAATCTTCCTGAGTAGCATCCAGCCATTAGCCCCATCAATTCTCGCCGCTTCATATAATTGTTTGGGTATCCCTTGAAGCCCGGCAAGAAAGATGAGCATACTCCAACCTATGCCTTTCCAGATACCAAGCACGTAGATTGGTATCATTGCGGTATTTTCCTGCGCCAGCCATCTGATATCTCTGTTAATCAGGTGAAGCAAGTCTTTCAACAGATAATTCACCAGTCCACCACGTGTAGCAAAGAGATATTGAAAAAGCACCGAAACTACTACCCAGGAGGTTATAACTGGCAAATAGTAAAGTAGTCTAAAAAACGTTTGGCCTTTCAATCCTCTTGTAAGCAAAACCGCGATAAGAAGGCCTATGATCATCTGGCCCGGCACAGTTACGATCACATATTTAAGCGTGTTAATCAAAGCAGTATAAAATTTGTCATCGTGAAAGAGCTTTACGTAATTGGATAATCCAACGAACTCATTTGGAATTCTCGGATTGATATTCCATTTGTAGAGGCTCATCAGGAAACTCTTGATTATTGGATAAAGTGTCCATATGAGATAGCTGAGAAGCCCGGGAAGTACAAAGAGAAATCCAGCCCATTTTCGTCTCACTTCACGTTTCACTGAAGACACTCCTTAAAAAGAGGGGAGGTGCTCTCCCCTCTTAAATTGTGAATAAACGAATCATTCAAACTCTGATAAGACTTCTTCGATATCCATCGCTGCTTCCCAAAGAGCAAAATCGGGATTATAATCTGCAACAATAGCATTTTGCCATGCGAGGTCCATTATATCGTTGATCTGATTCCATCCAGGATGTGGTGAACGAGCTACGGCTGTTTCGAGCTGTTTCATGAAAGTATGGAAGTATGGATGGTTTTGAATAATAGGGTCTTCAACAAGGTCTTTTCTTACAGGCATCTGGCTTACTTCAACAAAAGCCTTCTGAACTTCATAGGAAGTCATATATTTCGCAAATTCCCATGCGGCTTCTTTGTGCTCTGAGAAAGCAGAAATGACTATATCTTCTCCGCCTACTACCGATTTTGAACCACCTTTGCCTGCCGGGAAAAGCGCGAAGTTAATTTCAGCGTCAGGATACTGTCCCTTGATAATTGGCCAACTCCAGGGTCCAGCAATAATCATAGCATAAACATCTTCGGCATATCCTTCAAAAGTCCCTATTCCTCCACCACCGACAACAGTATCGGCGATGTATCCGTCATAATAAAGGTCTTTGAAGGTTTCTAAAGCCTTGATGCTTTCATCGGAATTAACATAGCCTTCAGCTTTGGAATTCGTTGGATCGAGGATATAACCGCCAAAGGAGTAAATCCATGGTATGGAGTTCCATGGACCCAACCCGTAATCTGCATATCCCCATTGATCAGTCTGGCCATCACCGTCTTTGTCCTTCGTGAGGAGCTTAATGTCATTCACAAATTCTTCCATCGTTTCAGGTGGACCATCTAAGCCAGCCTCTTCAAAGAGTTTTTTATTCCATAGGAGGACACGGGTATTTGTATCCAGAGGCAAGCCGTAGTAGTTGCCATTCCAATAGCATGTGGAAAGAGGTCCAGGAAGGAATTGATCTTTCAGTTTGTTGAATTCGTTCGGGAAAGCCTTATTCAAAGGCAGCAAAACTTCAATGTCACCAAATTGTGGAACCCAAATGATATCCATTCTGATCACGTCGGCGAGTTCCCCGGTTGCCGTACTAACAATCAACCTTTGTCTCATGTCATCGTAGTTGACCTGTGTTTCGACGACCTTTATGTCTGGATGGAGCTTTTCAAATTCTGGGATGATTTTCTCGGTCAGGAGCTTATACTCCCCAGAATTGGTGCTATACGTATGCCAGAACGTTATTTCTTCGACACCAAACACCGCAACAACAACTACCAAAAGTGCCAGTACAAGAAATATCTTCTTCATACAAACCTCCCCTTTTCTATTTTTGAGAAACCCTGAAAAGTTTCTCATCCATTAGGTTATAAACCGAACCCAAAGCCCAGCTTTCTTCGCCAAGACCATCAACCTCAAAGACCACATTATCGCCTAATCGCCCAAAGGCATTTTTTACAGCGAATTGTATGGATTCATTGAGAAAATGGTCTCTAAATTCGAGTGCTTCACCACCAATAAGCAGATAATCTGGAGCAAGCATATTGATAATGTTCTTCATAGCAATACCAACAAGCTGGGCATACTCACCAAAAACACGCATAAATGTTTTTTGGTCAAGGGCTTTAGCCTCGCGAAGGTATTCGATTTCTGAACTTTCTGACTGCTTCACGGATTTGTATAATTCTTTTAGATGCATGTTTTTAGTCGAAACAGCAACTTTTTTCACAAGAGCACCGAAAGAGGCTTCCGCTTCAAGGCATCCTTTGCTTCCACAAGTACAGGTTGCTCCGTCTTTTACCACTGTCATATGCCCGATTTCACCTACGCCACCTTTTGCTGTATGAATTTTTCCATCGATAATCAAAGCACCACCAATACCAACCCCAAGAGTTATCACAACAGCATTTGAATATTCTCCCGCTTTTCCAAGCCACAAATGGCTCATCGCAAAAGAATCAACGTCGTTCATCACAAGCACTTCGCATTCAAAAGCTTTTTTGAGCATTTCAGCGATATGCACATCACGCCAGCCAAGCAAAAAGGAATCCCTTACTATACCCTCTTTTGAATCAACAACACCAGAAACAGCAACTCCAATACCAAGTAATTGTCCATTTCTCTTTGCGCTGCATTCACCCCAGCATCTTTTTATTACATCAATTATCGATATAGGGTCAGATACTTCTGTTTCACATCTTTGGTTCTCAAGCATCTTCCCCGTGAAATCAGTGATCACAAGCTCAATATAACCGACGCCAATTTTCACTCCAAGAAACTGTCCATACTGTGGATTGAGTGAAAGCAATATGGGCTTTCGGCCGCCTGAAGATTTGGCCGAGCCGGCTTCAAGCACCATTCCCTGAGAAATTAGCTCCGCCGTTATCTTTGTTACAGCGGCAGGGCTTAAACCTGTTTTTTTTGCTATCGAAGCCCTATCGATTTTTCTGTTGTTATAAATAGTCCTCAATATGAGCTTTTCGTTTATCTCTTTGATTAAGTATTTTGAACCCCTTCTTTTCATCTTATCACTTTCTTTCTTCAGTGAATTAACTAAGTTCATTATAAAACTTTTTCCCCTCAAAGCAAGACAGGGTAGGCAAATGTTATTTGTGGTTACGAGTAATTATCTGCTAATATGCAAAGATATCTTTGTATTTCTACGAAAGAGGTTAAAGAAAAAAACAGATTGTGTTTTGCAACACCCGGTTTTTGAAGATTTTTTAGAAAATGCCGGTTCAGAGTTTCAATTCGAAATTTTCCAGAAGCTCAAGCGATTGCAGGTTTTCTTTAAGGTGCTCAACAGAAGCGGCTTTTGGTATAGTAACCACTCTTTCCTTTGAAAGGAGCCAGGCGAGCATTATTTGGTAAATCGAGACGTTGTATTTTCTGGAAGCTTTTTCGAGAATGTTTTTCACGTTTTCTGAAATCACTTTTCTCCTCAATGGTGAATAAGCGGTCAGAGTTATATCGTTTTTCTGACAAAAGGGCAAAAGCTCCTTTTCCGGTTCCCTGTCTTCGATGTTGTATAAAACTTGATTGCAGACTATTGGCTCAGAGGATACTGCTATGGCACTTTTCAACTGGTTTGTGTTGAAATTTGAAACTCCTATATGCCTTATAAATCCGAGTTTTTTCATTTCTGCCATGGCACTTAATGATTCCTTCAGCGGAAGATCGGGATTGTACCAGTGTATCAGATAAAGATCTATGTAGTCGGTATTAAGCCTTTTCAGACTTCCTTTCAACGCTTTTGGCAGGTCTTTTGATGATAGATGGGTAGGCCATACCTTTGATACGATAAATAGCTTTTCCCTTGCAAAAGATTGTATGGCTTCTCCAATCAGTTCTTCAGTGTGACCCGCCGCGTAATATTCTGCTGTATCAATGTGGGTATATCCCATTTCGATAGCTTCTTCAAGCAATGCTATTGTTTGTTTATCTCTTGAGTGATCTGGTGCTTCATAACCGCCTATCCCCCATGTTCCAAGACCAAGAGCGGGTATATTTTCACCGGTGCTTCCAAGTTCCTTAAATATCATTTCTTTCACCCCTCAAAATCTGTTTATGAAATTATATTCCCTATGTACCCTTTTTGCCAAATATTCTTATCCACCCCGTGTACAATCTAATTAGCCCGCAACAATTGGAGGGATATCATGAGAACGGAAATGGAAGTAATTAAAGAAATATTGGAATGGGCAAAAAGGCAAGAAAAGGTCAGAGCTGTGTTGTTAACGGGCTCAAGGGCAAATCCAGGAGCTTTTACGGATATCCTCTCTGATTATGATGTAATCTTTGTGGTAAACGACTTGCCTGAGTATGCAGGTGATGATTCATGGGTTTCAAAATTCGGGGAGGTGATAACTTCTTTCAAAGACGAATTCATTTGGAAGGAACACGGTGGTGTAAAAACATACACCCGACTGATGCAATACAGTGATGGTATCAGGATAGATTTCAGCCTCTGGCCGATTGAGCTCTTAGAGCTCATTTCAAAAACAGCAATTCTTCCTGATTCTTTGGATATAGGATATAAAGTCCTGCTGGACAAAGACAGATTGACTAAAGAATTGAAACCTCCAACTCACAGAGCATACGATATTTCACCGCCAACAGAAGCAGAATTCCTCACACAAGTTAGGGAATTTTGGTGGGATATCACATACGTCCCCAAAGCTCTCTGGCGCGATGAATTGTTTTTCGCTAAATACATGATGGAGCACATAAGGTTTGGATTCTTTGAAAAAGTGCTCAATTGGTATATCGGAATGAGACACAACTGGAGTGTAAACCCCGGAAAACACGGCAGGTGGTACAAGCACTATCTTGAGCCTGAATTGTACGAAAGGCTTGAAAAAACTTTTTTCGGCTCAGAGCTTAAGGAAAATTTGGATGCAATGTTTCAGCTGATAGAGCTTTTTCGCTATTTCGGAATTGAACTGGCAAAGTCCCTTGGGTACAACTATCCGATGCACCTGGATGAAAAGGTGTCAAAATATATTACAGCAATTGAAAAACTAAGCAGAAATGCCAAAGAAAGATCTGCTGGTTTTTAGATTACTCTGGTACACGCGCAATTACTCTAGCGATAGATGAATCGGCTTTTATTCTCAACGGAAGAGCTATCACTTCAAAGATATTTACATCAATCAATTTGTCGAGATTTGTCAAATTTTCCGCGATGAGCACACCGCCAGAAAAGAGTATCCTGTGTATTTCAAAGGGATACCTGTCTGGAGAAGCCGAATCAAGTCCCAGCATTTTTACTTTTCTTTCTACTAAAAACTCAGCGAATTCTTTTGTTACAACAGGATTGTTCAAGAAATATTCCTCAGTCCCGAATTTTTCATCGCATCCGGTATGAAGAAGAACAATGCTCTTCTCTTTTATGAAAGGCTTATACTCTTCTTTGAGCTCAATAACTTCTTGCTCTCTGACATCCAGCAAAACGCCTTCTCCAACAAAGTTTTCAAGTGGAAAGTCTAAAATGTGCTTTTTGCTGTTTGTCATATGCATAGGACCATCGATATGTGTACCACTATGCATGCTTATTTCCAGCCTATGGTTATTGTAACCGTCTTTATCAAGATGCCTTGACTGCCGTAAAATCGTCTCATCATCACCGGGATACACAGCTATTCCATTTTCGATGATTCTCGTCAGATCAATGAATTTGCTCATATTCATGCCTCCTATTTTCAAAGGAACAATGAAAAGATAACAATAGCAGTCCCTATTATTTTTATCACACCTAATTGCTCAGAGAGAAAAGCAACAGCGAAAAGCGTGGATACGATGGGTTTTAAATAGAAGACTCGACTTGCCGCAGAAACGCCAAGACTTTCCATTGCTTTAAAAAACGTCAAATAGGCAACCCCTGTTACTCCTATACCAAGATATAGGACCCCCAACCAACCTGTAAAAGAAAGCTCTGGAAAAGAGAGTTTCCCGGTGATAGCCAGCAACATTCCATATAAAATGCTGGAAAAGAAAGAAGAATATGCGGTGCTAACCAATGCTCCGTATTTTACAATGAATCTTTTCATAATGAGCGAATACAACGCAAAAGATAATGCAGCGGAAACACCGAAAAATATACCTATAAAGGTGTCTCCAACTATTTTTCCATAGGCAAAAACAATTATTCCCATTAATCCAAGCAAAGCGCCAAAGAATTTTCTCTTTTCTAATTTCTCTCCAGCAATAAAAACAAGTAGTGAAACAAACAACGGATTAGTGGATACAAGAGTCGCAGCTGTGGAAGCATTCCCGTACTTTATAGACAGCTGGAGTAATGTCATGGAAACGATAGAATTCATTGAACCGACAGTGGCAAGAAGCAAAACGCTCCTGAGCGAGAGTCTCTTTCTCACGAAAAGCAGCAAAAAAAGGCCACCCACAAAAAATCTAAACCAGGTGAGAAAAAAGGGGTCAACAGAACCCATAAGA
>NZ_CEYIHJ010000049.1:7298-11297 GCF_982836095.1 Kosmotoga sp. | reverse complement strand
ACTTTAATAGGGTTAGGTTTAGGCCTAATGATAGCTGTTATAATCTCAAAAATAAAGCAAAACTAAAATTAAAAAGGAGATCAATAGAACATGCACCCACTATGGGGAATATTAATGATTGCAATAGGCTTGTTCATGTTAATCTGTGGCCTAATAAAAAGCGATTTTATTGTTTATCGTCTTATGGCTGCTCGCTCAAAGCTGCTATGGGGCAAGAATGTACATCGGTTTTATCAAATTGTGGGTGCAATTGTCATTGTTATTGGAATCCTTGTGGTTTTTGGAGTCATATGGCAATAACGAAGTTTGAAAGAGCCCTCAATGAGGGGAATTTTCAATCACCTCCCTTCACACTGCTTCAAGAAAATCATTCAAAAAATGCCTTACTCTTTTGTCGTTTGAAAGGAAGAATTGTTCTGGCGTTGTGTCATAGATAATTTGCCCTTCTTCCATATAAACAAGGCGATTTGCGATGTTTTTGGCAAAAGACATCTCGTGGGTTACCACAACCATGGTGATTCCACTTGCTGATAGCCTTTTTATAACAGTCATTACTTCCCCAACGAGCGACGGATCAAGAGCAGAAGTGGGCTCATCAAAGAGTATCAAATCAGGTTCCATAGCAAGAGCGCGTGCGATTCCCACCCTCTGTTGCTGCCCGCCAGAGAGCTGCGATGGGTAATGGTTAACTCTGTTAGCGAGATCCACTTCTTTGAGTTTTTTTAGAGCTAATTCTCTTGCCTGTGGCCATTTGAGACCTTTCACCTTGACCAAGCCGATAGCAACGTTGTCCAGAGCTGTCAGATGCCTGATCAGGTTAAATCGCTGAAAAACAAATCCTATTTTCGACCTTACGGCGCGCAACACCTTTCTATCTAGAATGACTTTTGAATTGTGAAAGTACACCTCACCCGAATCGGGGGGGATTAAATAATTCATGATCCTGAGCATGGTAGTTTTTCCTGCTCCTGATTTTCCAATGATAGCAACCACATCTCCTTTATTAACTGAGAAGGAAACATCTCTGAGGACCTGCGTATCTCCAAAGCTTTTATAAATATTTTTTAACTCTAAAACACTCATGGTATTGCAAGCCTCCTTTCAAGATATCGGCCGAGGATAGATAATGTGGAGGTCATTAACAGGTATATACCTGCAAGAACAAGATAAGCTTCAAGGGTTGCCAATGTCTGAGTACCTATTTGCCTTGCTCTCATTGTTATATCCCCGAGGGCAATCACTGAAACAAGTGAGCTGTCTTTTACAAGGCTAATGAGCTGCCCTATAAGTGGTGGAATTGATATACGAAAAGCCTGAGGAAGGATTATAGACCCCATTATCTGGTGATTGTAAAACCCGAGAGCAGCCCCGGCTTCTATTTCTCCTGGAGGGACTGCCTCTATTCCAGCTCTGAAAATTTCAGCTACATAAGCCCCTTCGAACAAAGAAAGGGAAATAACACCTGCGAGAAATCTATCTATATTTAAAACCGAACCCATACCGTAATATACGAGAAGTATGATAACCAGCAGTGGCATATTTCTAAAAAACCATACATACAAAGTTCCCAGTTCATTGAAAAAATCGATACGTGAAACGCGAGCCAAAGCAACTAACATTCCAATGGTAAGTGATAGCCCCAGAGAAAAGCCACTTATCTTGAGCGTCATCAGAATCCCATCAATAAATAGTTTGGAATATCTTGCAATTACTGTCCAATTAAAAGGATAGACTTTTGATAGAGAAAAGTATATAACAGCTGCAATTACCAAAAATAAAGAAATGCTGAGCACTCTTGCAAAGTTTCTACGCACAGAAATCCTCCTTACAAACCTGGTTCGTAATCAACGAACCATTTTTGCTGAAGTTCATCAACTATTCCTGCGGTTCTCAACCATTGAATATAGGTGTTAATCCACTGAAGCGCTTCAAGATCGCCTTTTCTTACAGCTACGCCAAGATCCTCTCGAGTCAGGAATTCGGTACCAGCCTTAAGGGCATCATATTTTTTGGCAATATAGCGAGCATAGATGGAATCTATGACCATTATGTCTGCCCTGCCTGATGCGACTTGAAAAGCAGCTTCATCCATGCTATCAAAGGTCAATATATTGGCATTTGGAAACAATCTGCGTGCTGCTTCATCACCAGTCGTACCAAGCTGGACAGCTATCCTTAGCTTATGGTTGGAGATATCTCCATATCTTGGCTCTTCTGTAAATTCTTTCGTGCTGTACACTATCACCTGCCCAACAGTTAAATACGGAATGCTAAAATCAACTCTAAGTGCTCTTTGAGGAGTGATAGTCATTCCAGACCAGATTATGTCGAACTTACCTGCCATGAGTGCCGGAATAATGCCATCCCAGTTGACCACTACAAATTCAAGCTTTACGCCAAGAATATCTGCCATGCGCTGAAGAAGTTCCACTTCAAGCCCGATTCTATTTCCGTCAATGTCTGTCCCGTAAAGTGGCATATAACCAGCATCCTGGCCAACTCTCAATACTCCACTTGCTCTGATATCATCGATCAAACTGCCAAAAACCAGTCCCGCAAAAACTACCAACAAAACAACAAGCCAAACTCTTCTCATAAGAACACCTCCAAAAATAAAAAAACCGGGCGATTTCTCGCCCGGTGATCTCTCTATCTCTTAAGCACGACTAAGCCGTGCTGCCGAGAAATCCCGGGCAACACCATTTAACGTGCTTCTTTATGTTTTTAACAATACAACTGTTGTAAATCATACTATTCACTCCATAAGATGTTTCGCCTATCATAGCAAATAAAGAGTCGCTCTGTCAAGTTACAATGATATTACTGAGCCATTTACAGATCCACAAAATGTTTTTTGTGGTCAAGCAGAGTCTTTCGGATTGTAATGGCTATTTTCAGAGATGTAAAAGGTCGTTGGATAATTTGTTTTTAGAATTGATTGATTTTTTGTGCGCCTATTAGAAACCTGTTGACGGATAATGTCATGACTGTTTTCGATTTCTTAACATAAAGCAGTTTGGGATATTGCAGGTGAGTGTGATATTATTGTGAAAATTCATTATTGGGAGAGAAAAATGAAGAAAGAGGAAATAACGATTAATTTCAGCGAGAAAAGATTTGCTATGAGCATGTATTGGTATATTTTCGGTCGAAGCCGGCCGTAGTATCGTTTTATACCAAATTTCCTCGGCCGGTGAAAGATACCGGCCTTTTTTTATAAAATCTAGGGAGGTGCTTGCATGAAAAAGTTTCTGATTGTTTTCGTCGTTTTAGCGAGTGTGCTTTCTCTCGCAACAATTAAGATAGGTGTTGTGTTACCTATGACAGGTGGAATAGCTGCCTTTGGAAGGATGGTCTGGGAAGGGGTAGAAGTTGCCCACGAACTTTTCCCGGATGTCAATGGTGAAACCATAGAACTCACAGTTTTTGACAACAGGAGTGACAAAATCGAGGCGGCCAATGCTGTAAGAAGGGCAATAGAAGTGGGAAAGGTTAATGCGATACTTGGTGAGGTTGCGAGTTCTTACAGTCTCTCTGGCGGAGCGGTAGCTGAAGAAAAGAAAACCCCAATGGTAACACCTTCTTCAACAAACCCCCTTGTAACTTCTGGCAAGAAGTACGTTTCAAGGGTCTGTTTCATTGACCCATTCCAAGGCTGGGCCGCAGCTATTCTGGCACATGAAAATCTTGGTGTCAGGAATGTGGCCATTTTTATGGATGTTGAGCAAGATTATGCTGTCGGCCTTGCCAATTTCTTTATGCAAACTTTCCAGGAACTCGGAGGGCATGTGTTCTTCGAATACTACAAAAGTGGCGACCAGGATTTCACAGCCCAGATTTCCGATGCCATGTTGACTGGTGCGGAAGCGTTATTCATCCCCGGCTATTATCAGGAAATCGCTTTGATTGCCATTCAAGCCAGACAACTTGGATTCTTTGGCCCATTGATAACAGGTGATGGAGCCGATGCTCCTGAAACGATTTCCATTGGCGGAGATG
>NZ_CEYIHJ010000049.1:0-7288 GCF_982836095.1 Kosmotoga sp. | reverse complement strand
TTTACGACCCATTACCATCCTGATAGCCCTGCTGTAACGGAAAATGCGAAGCTTTTCCTTACAAAGTACAAAGAGAAATTTAACAAAACTCCAGCAGCACTTAGTGCCCTTGGCTTTGATGCCTACATGGTAATACGTGATGCTATTTTGCGTGCAGGCAACACTGATAGAGAGGCAATAGCGCAGGCTATAAGAACCACAAGTAATTTCCCTGGTGCAACGGGAATCATCAACATTGACAAAGAAGGAAATGCTGTTAAATCTGTTGCAATTGTGAAAATCGAAGATGGTCAATTCAAGTACGATACAACGATAAATCCACAATAAGGCGGGAGAGTTCCTCCCGCTTCATCTTTAATATTTGACAGAGTCTTAATGATGACCGGAGGTGACCTGCTTGAACCTTTACACATTTCTTCAAAATCTTATAAATGGCCTAAGCCTTGGTTCGCTTTATGCGCTTATCGCCATAGGCTACACCATGGTGTATGGAATACTCAGGCTGATTAATTTTGCACATGGCGATGTGTTTATGATGGCAGTATACTTTGCCTTTTTCCTTGTGACATTGGGTAAAGTGCCCTGGTTGATTTCCTTCGTTATCGCTATTTTGGCCGCGGCGCTTCTTGGTTTCACAATCGACAGGGTTGCTTATAAGCCTATAAGAAATGCGCCCAGGGTTTCGGCCTTGATAACGGCGATTGGCGTTTCCTTTTTTCTTGAAAGTTTCGCAGTAGTGGTCTTCTCTGGCATTCCTCGCTCGTTTAGAAACATATATCCAAAATTTCTCAACAACATGTTGATTTTGGGCGGTCATGAAGAGGTCAAATACGGCAGAAATGTAATCGTTGGGGGATTACGAATCCCAATTGTTTCTTTTGTAATTCTTATTGTTACTGCAGTTGCTCTGGTTATACTGTGGTGGATCATATATAAAACAAAGATAGGTATGGCTATGAGAGCGGTTTCGGTCGATATTCCTACCACCTCTCTTATGGGTGTGAACGTAGATGGAGTAATAGGCTTTACTTTCGCTCTTGGATCAGCCTTGGCGGCTATTGGCGGTCTTCTATGGGCAACAAGATATCCTCAATTATGGCCTTATATGGGATTTATGCCGGGTTTGAAAGCTTTTATAGCGGCTGTATTTGGTGGCATAGGTTCGATTCAGGGAGCTGTGGTTGGAGGATTCCTTTTGGGATTAACTGAAATAATGCTTGTTGGCTTTTTCCCAAAAATGGCTGGGTATCGTGATGCCTTTGCTTTTCTCATTCTGATACTGATTCTCTCCGTAAAGCCCGAAGGGCTACTCGGGAAGAGATCAGTAGTGAAGGTGTGATGCCTATGAAATTATCTAATAGGACTAATTTCATATTGACCGTAGCTTTGGTTTTTTTCGTGTGGCTGCTTTTGTTCTTCATAAACGGCCATATGAACACTTACATGATTCGAATAGTTTCTCTCATTGGTATATATGGAGTAATGGCCGTTAGCTTAACCTTGATAAATGGAATCACCGGTATATTTTCTCTTGGGCATTCAGGTTTTATAGCGCTTGGAGCTTATACTTCAGCATTATTGACCATGTCAATTCATCAAAAGGAAGTTACCTTCATCCTCGACAAGGTAGCCTGGCCATTCAATTCTGTGCAGCTTCCTTTCCTTCCAGCAACGATTATAGGTGGGATTGTAGCGGCGGTATTTTCTTTTCTCATAGGTTGGCCTTCATTAAGGCTTTCAGGCGATTATCTTGCCATAGCCACACTGGGTTTCAGTGAAATTATAAGGATTCTCGCTTTGAACTTGCGCTCCATAACAAATGGAGCTTTGGGGTTGAAAAGCATTCCTCAATACACCAATGTCTGGTGGTCCTGGACCTGGCTTTTAATAACCGTGCTCTTTGTTGGGAGCCTTGTTAACAGTAGTTTTGGAAGGGCCTTAAAGGCTATCAGAGAAGACAGAGTAGCAGCTGCTTCCATGGGTATAAATATTTTCAAGCATCAGTTACTTAGTTTTGTTATTGGAGGCTTTTTTGCTGGGATTTCAGGTTCCCTTTATGCCCACTGGCTTACTACAATTGACCCTCGTACAACCTCAATAGGTGTCATGCTTACTTTCAATGTTTTGATCATGATAGTCATAGGAGGTCTTGGAAGTATTTCCGGGGCAATAATTGGTGCCGGGCTTTTTGCAATACTCACTGAATGGCTTCGATTCCTCGAGGAACCAATGAAAATCTTTTCCTTTGAATTCTCGGGAATTGCAGGACTGAGAATGCTGGTCTTTTCAGCTATGTTTGTCATGGTTATGATTTTCTGGCCCAGGGGCATCATGGGACGCAAAGAGTTGACTTGGAATACTCTCTATTCCAAGTTAAGACGTGGAAGTGGTGAGAGCAATGAATGAAATTCTAAAACTCGACCACGTTACAATGCAGTTTGGAGGATTAACAGCTGTAAATGACTTCAACAATCACGTAAGAGAGGGAGAAATTCTTGGCCTTATAGGTCCAAATGGTGCTGGAAAAACCACAGTTTTTAACGTTGTTACCGGCGTTTACTATCCCACTAAAGGGAAAGTGTTGTTCAATGGGCTCGATATTACCTCTTTGAAGCCACATCATATAACTCATGTCGGGATATCGAGAACCTTTCAAAATATCAGGCTCTTTCAGGATATGACTGTGCTGGATAATGTTATGGTAGCACAGCACCACGAAATAGCCACAAAGGATGCAGAGAAATATCTTGTGAAAATCGGCAAGAGCAAATATGGAGCCAATAGCACATGGTTCTGGAGAAGTGTTTTTAAACTTGGGTATTTACGCAGAGAGAAAGAGATGAAGGATAAGGCGCTAAATATACTTGAAAAATTAGGTCTTAGAAAACTCGCTGCTGAAAAAGCCAGTTCCCTTCCCTATGGAGAGCAGAGACTACTAGAGATTGCGAGAGCACTTGCTACTGACGCTAAGCTTCTGCTTCTTGACGAACCGGCTGCTGGCATGAATCCTTCTGAAAGTCAACAACTTGTTCAGCTTATAAAGTGGATAAGGGATGAATTCAAAGTTACCATCTTTATAATTGAGCACGATATGAAGGTAGTAATGGGGCTTTGTGAGAGAATTCTCGTAATGGACTACGGTGTTCTTATAGCTGAAGGTACCCCGGATGAAATCCAGGAAAACAAAAAAGTTATAGAGGCTTATCTTGGGGAGGAGTGGTCTCATGTCGCAGAATAACAATGCTATTCTGAAAATCGAAGGATTGAAAGTCAATTATGGGGCAATAAAGGCTATTAAGGGCATTGATCTTCAAGTTCCCGAAGGAAAAATAGTTACAATGATCGGGGCAAATGGAGCTGGAAAAACAACCACTCTTTCTGCCATAAGTGGTCTTGTCAAATCTTCGGAAGGAAGAATTACCTTCCAGGGCAAAGATATAACAAACCTTAATCCTCATCTGGTCAACAAGATGGGAATTTCTCTCGTACCTGAGGGAAGGCGTGTTTTTTCAAACCTAACGGTACGAGAGAACCTCATGATGGGAGCTTACAATCGAAAAGATGGAGAGGTGGATAAGGACCTTGAATGGGTTTTCGAGCTTTTTCCACGATTAAAAGAGCGGATAAACCAACTGGCAAGTACCCTTTCAGGTGGCGAACAACAAATGCTTGCCGTAAGCCGTGCTCTAATGTCCAGACCGAAGCTTATGATGATGGATGAACCCTCCCTTGGGCTTGCACCACTGCTTGTTAAAGAGGTTTTCGGCGTTATTAAAAAAATAAACAGTGAAGGTACTACTATCCTGCTTGTTGAACAAGATGCAGCCGTGGCTTTGAAGACATCGCATTATGGCTATGTTTTAGAAACCGGGAGAATTATTCTCCACGGTCCATCTGAAGAACTTCTCAAAAATGATGAAGTAAGAAAAGCCTATTTGGGGTTATGAAATCAATAAAGCAAATCCGGCTCGAAGGCCGGATTTTTGTTCGATCGATTTTATATAGTCGTTATGTAGTCGTAAGTTTTCCAAAAAGCGGGACAGCGAGTGAAAAAGTGATAACTGAAAAAATCAGTAAGATTATCACATCACCCGATATATTTTGGAATGTGCCGCCTAATACCATGACTTTTCTCAGCGCTTCAGCCGCATAAGTGAGTGGAAAAAATTTAGATATAGATTGCATAAACGAAGGCATTTGATTTACAGGGAAGAATACTCCTGAAAGAAACATCATGGGAAACATGAGTGTTGTAAGAATCATCTGGCTCGTTTCCTGATCTGGTGCTCCTGCCGTTATGATAATTCCTACACCAATAAAGCTCATAATTCCCAACACAAGGACAAAAAGGGCAAGCAAGATAGATCCCTGCACAGTAGCTCCAAAAAGAAACACTGCTATGAGCAAGATAATTATGGCTTGTAATATTCCTCTGATACCCTGAGCAAGTGTCTTTCCAAGAACGATTGAATAACGCGGAATAGGTGTTGTAAGAATTCCATCAAGAGTGCCTCGTTCTTTTTCAGTGGTTATTGCCGCGGCAAGTCCATTTACCACACTCATTATCGCAACCATTGCCATAATACCAGGAGCCATAAAGCTATAGTAATTGAACTCTCCACCACCAGGGTTTTCCATTTCCAATGTGAATTTGTCGTTCATATTTCCTATTGATCCCCCAATACTTGCTGTAATACCCTGCGCTGCCGCCATAGCCATCTGGGGATTTGATGGGCTTGGAATTAGCCTAACCTTTATTTCCTGTTTTTTTAACATTGCGCTGAGAAAGCCCTCCGGGATTACCATAGCCACATCTGCTTTTTCATCCAGAAGGAATTGCTTTAGTTCTTCTTCACTATCCACAAAGATGAAATTTTCTGTTTTCTTGTTTTCCATCATTTTTCTAAAACCGCTGTCGAGGGAGTATACAGCGACTTTAACATTTGCTCCCGATTGCATTTTTGGAAATATGTAGCCAGTCATAAGCATCATAAATATCGGCATGATAAGAAAAGCAAAAATGGCTATCCTGCTTCTGAAAAAGTACTTTAAGTCTTTGAAAGCTATTTGCAATGCGTATTTCATTGGTGCATCATCCTCCTTGCAAAACGTGCCTTTTTCACTGCTTGGTCTCGCATTTCATGACCTGTGAGCTTGATAAAAACATCTTCAAGTGTCGGCTCTACGGTTTTTATTGCCCGTATATTTAATGAATGCTTTGAAAGAAAATCCGTGATAAACGCCACAGGATTATCACAATTCATGATTATTCTTATCTCTTCTGAAGATCTGCTTAAAACCTTTTGCACACAGTCAAAGGCTTCAAGTTCCGTTACTAAATTTGAAGTCATATTGGGAATCTCTATATCAAGAATTTCATCATCGGATTGCTTCAACATACGCTTTAGACCTTTTGGAGTATCCAGAGCCACTATTTTTCCGTGATCGATAATCGCTATTCTATCTGAAAGTATATCCGCTTCTGTCATTATATGCGTTGTTAGAATCACTGTACGACCTTCTTCATTTATCTGCTTGATGAGCTCTCTGATGGTTCTCGTTGTTTGAGGATCCAGACCTAGAGTGGGTTCATCGAGAAAGATTATCTTGGGGTCGTGTAAAAGCGCTCTTATTACATTGATTCTTTGACGCATACCCGTTGAAAATTTACCAACCATGGTATCTTTCCATTTCAGCATATCTACCATTTCCAGAAGCTCCATACAACGTTTTTTGGCGTTTTTCTTATCCATCCCATTAAGCTTTGCGAAGAACATGAGGTTTTCAAACGCCGTTAGCCTGTCATACAGTATTGTTTTCTCTGAAACAAGCCCTATTTTTTCTCTCACTTTCGATGGCTCTTTCAAAATGTCATGATCAGCAACAATTGCAGTACCTGATGTTGGTCTTGATAAAGTGGTTAGCATTCTTATAGTTGTAGATTTACCGGCTCCATTAGGCCCCAAAAGTCCAAAGATTTCACCCTTTTTGACATCAAAAGTGACATTGTCGACAGCTAATACTTCCTTAAACTGCTTGGATAATTCCCTAACTTCAATGATGCTCATCTTCGTTCACCTCAACTTTTAAAGTTTCCAGAACATCGATCAACGTTTTTAGTTGGCTTATAAGTTTTTCGATGCTTTTTTTGTTTTCCCAATTTGTTTCTTTGAAAATTTCCATGGTTCTAAACAGGATTTTTCTCACAACTGCGGGCTGTTTGCTATGTCCCATATTATTAGGCAAAAGAATTTCAGCTTTTTTCTCCCCCATGAGCTTTGAAACAGATTCGGAAAGATCCCGGTAAGTGCTTATTAATTCTGCCCGCTTACTTTCAAACTCTTCGTGAACTTTAAGTCCGGATTTCGTTGGAGAATACAACTTCCGTTTTCCGTCCATTTCAAAGCGAAGATATCCCTTTGAGACAAGGGCGTTCAAAATTGGATAGACAGAACCGGGAGAAGGTTTATAACCTATTTTTTCTTCGATCAGTTCCATTATGCGATACCCGTGAATAGGGTGCTCTTTCACAACTATGTTGAATATCGCTACATTCAAAAAACCTTTGTGCATATATATCGCCTCCGATATATCACCTTAGATATATAATAACTTTTTTTTATTCACTAATCAACCATTTAGTTCTTCTAATGGAATTTGTTTCATCTGGGAAATCATATTGAAAAGAAAAATAGTTTAAAATAAAGATACCCCCCATGGGGGAGGGATACTTAGAAGGAAGGTGACAATGTGCAAGGTGGTGAAAAACATATGGAAGGTCATGTCCATAATAAAGCTGATCCTACAATTAATGGTTCTCATCATCAACACATGCTACAGGACTTTAAAAAGAGGTTTTTCATTTCATTGATATTGACAGCTCCCGTGTTATTTCTATCACCATTTTTTCAAATGGTTTTGAATTACGATATTACATTCACTGGAGCAAATTATCTGCTCTTTTTTTTGGCTGTAGTGGTTTATATTTATGGAGGATTTCCTTTCATCAAGGGTGCTCGAGAGGAAATCTCGGAAAAATTACCGGGAATGATGACATTAATAGCAATGGCAATAAGTGTAGCTTTTTTTTACAGCGCTGCAGTAACCTTTGGAATTGCTGGAAAAACTTTTTACTGGGAATTGGTGACATTAATTGACATCATGCTATTGGGTCATTGGATAGAAATGCGATCTGTATTGGGAGCTTCCCACGCACTTGAAGAACTTGTTAAACTAATGCCTGTTGAGGCTCACCTGATAACAAATGATGGGGTGAAAGATGTCTCAA
>NZ_CEYIHJ010000048.1:0-11472 GCF_982836095.1 Kosmotoga sp. | reverse complement strand
ACATCACTTGGAGCATTATCAGGATATTCAACTTGCCTAACCCTATCAACTCCCATGAAATCGACCATGGCGTTGTACATCATGTTGTGGATCTGCGAAGCTTCATAATAAAGATTTTGCGTGGGAGTCAGCCCATTGACAACAACAGCACCTGATATTACTCTTTGAAAGACCACCCATTCAGGAATTTGTATTTCAGCTATCTTGTAGCGGATGTTTCTCCAGAATATCGCTTTGGCATAGGCTTTCATTGTTGGGGAAACAAGTGGTTCAGGTGTTTCGCCATTGAGAACAGGCCATCCTTGAACTTCTTCATCAATTATTGGCTCACCATCTTCCCCAAGCACCACAACCCTACCTGGATGATTATAGAAAGCGCCGGGATCAAGGTCAAGGTAATAAAGATATCCGGGTGCACCTATGGTAGGTACGATAACTATAGAATTATCGACAAACTCACCTGACTTCGGTTCGGGCACAGGAGTGTAAACCTGCAAAACATCATCTGCTTTAACCCTTCCGAGATATAAAGCCACAGCTGGTGTTTCGGGTTCCCCATCCGCAAAAGCATAATCAAGGAATTTCATTTTTGAAATGAGCTCGTCAATAGAACTACCTGGACAGCCAACAAGTACAAAAAGTACAGCAAGCACTAAAAGTAAAAGCATTAACTTTCTTCGCATACCCCCACCTCCTTACACAATTAAAGCCCTAGCATAAGCAAAAAGGTCTTTCTATACAATGAAGAACCAATTAACAAATCAGTCGTTTGTTACATTTATTGTCACTATAATGAGACTCGCAAGCTACCTTTTCTGCTCTTTTTTGCGCGGTAAAAGATATTCCTGTATACTAAATACTGGTGAAATGCCATTCATGAATGGAGGAATGAAAATGGATAAAGAATTTAGAAGCATAATTGTTCAAGCATGCAGAAAAATGTTAAATGAAGACCTGGTGAAAGGAACATGGGGAAATGTATCCATTACTGATGGTGAGAGGATATATATCACGCCTTCAGGATACCCATATGATAAGATGAAAGAAGAAGATGTTATAGTCATTGATTACGAGGGCAATGTTATAGAAGGCTCAAGAGTCCCATCATCTGAATGGAAAATGCATGTTGCCATCTACAAAGCGAGAAAAGACGTAAAATTCATTCTGCACACTCACCCTATTTACGCATCGATCGCGTCTGTAACCATGGAAGAAGTTCCTTCCCTCATTGAAGACAGTGCAATGATATGTGGGCCTGAAATCAGAGTGGCGAAATACGCAGACCCAGGGAGTTGGGAACTCGCGGAAAATGCTGCTGAAGCCCTTGGGAACAACAGCGCTGTTATATTGAGAAACCATGGGCTCGTCAACGTTGGGGAAAGCTTCAATGAAGCGTTCGTTTCTGCCAAAGTCACAGAAAAAAACATACAGGTGTACATAGAAGCCCTGAAATTGAACAGGGAAATCTTCCATATTCCAGAGAGCAACATGAAAAAGCTCAGGGAAAAATATCTCAAATTTTACAGGCAGTAAAAGAATACAGTAAAAACCGTTGTTGGTTGTATGTCATGTGTTATACGAATTTCTCTAAACCTTCCCACGCATCAGCGTGCTTACCTGTTTTCAGTCATGTTTTTTATTTCTTATATTCACTCTCGTGACTAATAACTCGCAACTCGAATCACGTAACTCGGTTCTTATCCGCCCATAGGCGCGGAGCCATTCCGAAGGAATATATAGACGTGACGATGTCACGTATAGCCTGAGCTTTACTTTAGCTCAGTATAACCTTTGTTTTATACCCCTGAATGTCTTTTCATCCACTTAAATGTTCTACAAGTATCTTTGCTCCAACAAATATCAACACAATTCCTCCGATAATTTCTGCGCTGTTTCCTAAGTGTTTGCTAAACCTGGCACCGCCTTTTATGCCTATATAGCTTAAGCAAAAGGCAATGATGCCAATAATCATTGCCGGGAAAAGTATTTTTCTTTCCAAAAAAGAATAAGCCATTCCAACGGCGAAGGCGTCAATAGAGGTTGCAATTGAAAGTAGTATCAAAGGAAAGCCTCTTGTTCTATCAACAGTTGACCCTTCTTTTTTCTCAAAGGCTTCAAGAATCATCTTACCGCCTATTCCTGCTAGCAGTAAGAAAGCTATCCAATGATCAAGCTCCTGAATATAACTAGAAAATTTTGAAGCGGTATACCAACCGATCAGTGGCATGAAGAATTGATATAGTCCAAAATGAAATGAAGTTCGAAATGCGGTATTAAGTGGAACAAAGTTCAAAGAAAGGCCAATAGACACAGATACTGCAAAGGCGTCCATTGCTAAAGCTATAGCAACAAAAAGAATCTCCATCCTATACACCTCTGGTTTAAAGGGTCATGAACATTATATCATCACATTCATTACTCTTTTTTAACAGCTTTGTATTCTATTAGACAAGCTTTCTTCATCGGAAGCATGATAGTATTTATAAGACCCCCCCATGGGGGGGCATAAAAAGAGGTGATAAACATGATGTTCTTTGGGTGGTTAATTTTCTTAGTTCTTATCGTCTTTCTCATCAAGCCCGAGTATATAAGAAATTTTTTCGCAAACAGAGAGTCTGCTGAAAAAGCGAGCGGGGCTGAAAAAATTTTGAAGGAACGCTATGCCAAAGGTGAAATCGATGAAGAAGAATATCTGAAAATGCTGAAGACCCTAAGAGGAGGTGATTAATATGCACTGGGGCTTTTGGAATCCTGCAGGTTGTTGGGCCTGGTTTAGTGGTTGGGGCTGGTTTGGACCTATCTTCGGTTTAATTTTGATGGTTCTGTTTTTTGCGGTGTTTTTTTGGATTATCAAACGTGTGGTTGGTACTGGGAGCAGAACCAAAACTGTGATATCAAATCGTGATTCCGAAGCGTTGCGTATTTTGGAACTCAGATACGCAAAAGGCGAAATAAGCGACGAAGAATACAAAAAAATGAGGAAACAGTTAGGAGGAGAATCGTGAGAGTAAATATATGTGCCCAAAAGGACTCTTGTTGTTATAAAAAAGGTTCTGAATCTTTAAAAGCCTCAAGGGAAAGATTTCCTGAGCTTGAGATTTCCGAATCAGGTTGTCTTGGTATCTGCAAAACCGTAGTAGCAGAAATTGACGGCAAGCTTTACTCTGAGCTCACTGCTGACAGTCTTGCTAAATTAATTAATGAAAAATTGAAGGGGTAATTATGGCAGAAAAAAAAGAGTTTATCGTTAAGGGCATGACCTGTGCTTCTTGTGTCAGCGCAGTTGAAAAGGCTGCTTTAAAAGTCGAAGGAGTAAAAAATCCCGTAGTTAGCCTTGCTACTGAAAGGCTGGTTTTTGAAGTTGAAACCCCTATTGACGAATCGGAACTTGTAGAACGAATAAAAAAAGCAGGTTATGAAATTGAAAAGTCAAAAAAACTTCGCAAAATCTCGCTTGAAATAGAGGGCATGACTTGCGCTTCCTGTGTTAGTGCAGTAGAGAAGGCTGTAAATAAACTTGATGGGATCAACAGTGTTTCCGTAAATTTGACAACCGAAAAGGCAGCGATTGAATATGACCCATCTTTGGTAAGGATAGCGGACATCAAAAAAGCGGTTGAAAAAAACGGCTACAAAGCAAAGAGCGTAACAACAAAGACTTACGACCGCGACAGTGAAAGAAGAGAAGCGGTTACCCGTTCATACAGGAGAAAATTCTTGTTTTCTTCGATTTTTGCTTTACCCTTGCTTTTGGTAGCAATGGCCCATATGTTTGGAATCCCTCTTCCAAGCATTATTTCTTTGGAACAAAATCCCCTGAATTTTGCCTTAGTTCAACTCTTCCTGACAATACCCATTGTGATTGCAGGCAAAGATTTCTATCTCAAAGGCATTCCCAATTTGTTCAAGGGCCATCCAAACATGGATACACTCGTAGGCTTAGGAACTGGTGCGGCGGTAGGTTATGGACTTTTTGCCACGGTTCAGATTGCTCTGGGAAATACCTCATATGCTATGGATCTTTACTTTGAAACTGCTGGGGTTATTATCGCGTTGATCTCACTCGGAAAATACTTCGAAAGTTTCTCTAAAGGGCGGACTTCAGAAGCGCTGAAGAAGCTCATGAATTTGTCTCCTAAGACAGCTTTTCTAAAAAGGGGTGGAGAGATAGTTGAAATCCCCGTTGAAGAAGTGGAAGTTGGGGATACTCTGCTGGTAAAAGTGGGAAGTGCTTTCCCCATAGATGGGGTGGTTGTTAAGGGTAACAGTTCAGTTGACCAATCCATGCTAACGGGAGAGTCTATACCTGTGAATATCCAAGAAGGATCGGAAGTAGTAGGTGGAACTGTAAATCTCAGTGGTACTGTGGAAATTAAAGCCACTAAAGTAGGGAGTGACACAGCGCTTGCCCAAATAGTCAAGCTTGTTGAGGACGCCCAAGCTTCCAAAGCCCCCATAGCAAAGCTAGCAGACATAATCAGTGGATATTTTGTGCCTGTGGTACTCGGAATCGCCGCCGTTACTTTTTTAAGTTGGTTTTTACTCGGATATGGTTTTCTTTTTGCTTTCTCTATGATGATTTCAGTACTCGTAATAGCCTGCCCATGCGCACTTGGTTTAGCAACCCCTACAGCGATAATGGTGGGTACAGGCAGAGGCGCTGAGATGGGAATCCTCTTTAAAAGCGGAGAAGCTTTGGAGATTACCCACAAGACAAAAGCAGTTATTTTCGACAAAACAGGAACCATTACCGAAGGGAAACCAGTTCTTACGGATATAATTCCACTTATTGGATTTGACAAGAATAAAGCGCTGAAATATGCTGCTAGTGTGGGTGCTTTGAGTTCTCACCCATTGGATAAAGCCATAGTACAGGCGTATGATGGTGACCTTTTTGAAGTAAATGATTTCAAAGTTATTCCTGGGCAGGGGATCTTTGCTCAAATTGATGGAGTAGAGATAAGCCTTGGAAATACACGTATGCTGAAAGATAGCGACACCGCCAGAAAAAACTCTATCGAATTATCCAAAAATGGGAAAACCCCTGTTCTCATGAAGTACAACGGTGAACCCGTCTGCCTTTTTGGCATTGCTGATGTGGTAAAGCCAAGCTCTAAAAAAGCCATTGAAGAACTGAAAAAAATGGGTATAAAAACCTTTATGGTAACTGGAGATAGCGTAGAAACTGCGAGGGCCATTGCAAAAGAAGTCGGTATAGACGAAGTAATGGCAGAAGTTATGCCTCAAGATAAATCTAAAAAGGTGAAAGAGCTAAAAGAAATGGGTTATACCGTCACTATGGTGGGTGATGGCATAAATGATTCTCCTGCTTTGGCAGAGGCACATGTTGGTATAGCGATCGGTTCAGGGACTGATGTCGCTTTGGAATCAGCTGGTGTAGTATTAATGAAGAGTGACTTAAGAGATGTTGTGAACGCTATCAGGCTATCTAAAGTAACGATCAGAAATGTGAAGCAAAACCTTTTCTGGGCATTTTTTTATAATGTAATTGGAATTCCCATAGCCGCTGGAATATTTTATATCGCTTTCGGGCTGAAACTTAGCCCAATGATCGCAGGAGCTGCTATGGCCTTCTCAAGCGTTACCGTTGTCATAAACGCTCTGAGGTTGAAACGCGCTTTATTGTAAATATTGGAGCGACCAACAATAGAGTTCGTTGTAGGTTGTTGGTTGTAGGTTGTACGTAACTCTTTGTCTAATCCTTTTAGGAGGTAAATATGAAATAAGCGACGTATAACGAACAACATACAACCCACAACGATTTTTCTCGGCTCTCGATTCTCAGATCTTGAACCTAAAATTTATACGGAGGTGTTAAAATGAAACTAGTTATTGAGGGTATGAGCTGTAACCATTGCAAAGTGAGGATAGAAAGGGTGTTATCTGAAGTAGATGGCGTAAAAAAGGTTGAAGTAAATCTCGCTGGTGGATTTGTTATGGTGGAAGTTTCAAAAGATTTGCCAAAAGAGGTACTCAGGGAAGCAATAGATGATGCTGGCTATACTCTGGTCAAAATAGAAAACTGACATAGGAGGTTATTGGTTATTATGGAGGACCATTCTCATCACGTTAAACACCAGGAGACTTTAAGAATTCTCAGGACCGCAAAAGGGCAAATAGAGGGAATCATGAAAATGATTGAGAATGAGCGATATTGTATTGACATCTCTACACAGCTTTTGGCTGTAATAGCTCTATTAAAGAAGGCAAATACGGAGATCATCAACAGGCATATTGAAACCTGTGTCAGAGAGGCAGTTGAAACGGGATACGTAGATGAGAAGATAAAAGAGCTTGAACAGCTAATGAAACATATCGAAAAAACCCTGTGAAGCCCAAAAAAAGAGCGCTTTAAGCGCTCTTTTTTTATTCTGGGAGATACACAAAACTATCGGGCCTTTCTCCATCGAAGACTTTTACCATGTTCTGGATGGCGTCTATTAACATGGTTTGACGGGTTTCTATGGTAGCTGTACCTATATGTGGCAGTAATACAACATTATCAAGCTCCATTAATTCTTGGGGAATATAAGGTTCGTTTTCAAAGACATCAAGCCCCGCACCATAGATTCTTCTCTCCTTCAATACCTTTATTAGAGCTTTTTCATCAACAACAGGGCCTCGTGCAGTGTTGATCAAGATAGCATTGGGCTTGAGAAGCTCAAGCCGCTCTTTATTAATAAGATGATATGTTTCAGGTGTTAGTGGTACATGCAACGAAATGATATCCGCTGTTTTCAAAAGGTCTTCAAGGGAATAATATGAAGCGGAAAGCACTCGTTCTTCAGCTTCGGGGATTCTATGCCGGTTGTGATAAATCACTCTCATGCCAAATCCTATTGCCCTTCTCGCCACTTCTCTGCCAATGTTTCCCATGCCTATGATTCCAAGGATTTTGCGATGAAGGCCGATTCCCTGAAAGAGATTGAAGCGCCAACCCTGGAATTTCCCCGCTTTCAAAAAATTGTTAGCTTCAAACAACCTTCTGGACACAGCAAGCATCAATAACATAGCAATGTCAGCTGTGGCTTTACTTACAATCCCCGGGGTGTTAGTTACGGCTATCTTTCTTTCTTTTGCGGCCTTTATATCGATGTTGTCGTAGCCAGCAGCACAATTGGAAATTACCTTTAACTTTGGAAGAGAGAAGATGATATCTCTGTCGATTCTATCAACAAGTGTAGTCAAAAGCGCTGTTG
Organism: Kosmotoga sp.; assembly: GCF_982836095.1. Taxonomy (NCBI): domain Bacteria; kingdom Thermotogati; phylum Thermotogota; class Thermotogae; order Kosmotogales; family Kosmotogaceae; genus Kosmotoga; species Kosmotoga sp. Next base: position 4,252 of record NZ_CEYIHJ010000048.1, on the reverse strand, counting down.
CGTCTTTTCCAAGTTCAACAATCTCTTCCTTGGAGAGAACACGCTCTTCATCGTTATAGATTGTCTCATACTCTTTTAGTAGAATTTTAGTCATTCTTGGCGTTGGAAAAGTGACCAGAATTTTTTCCATTTCTTTCCCTCCTGAAAAAATATCCTTTTTCCAGATTCCTCATTTCTTAGATGTGAACACAATATGTCTGTGGTATATATTACCAAACGATTTTATCACATCAACCAGAAAGAGACTTTACCCGTTTTCTCAGAATTTATTGTTGATTTGAAATTAGAAAGCATCATAAAAAGAACAGCAAGAATATTGTGGAGATAGCTAAACTTATCAGGAGGACTATTATCCCGTATTTGAAAAACTGAATAAAACTGATTTCTTTTCCATAATACCGTTTAAGAAGCGCTAAGCCAATAACATTTGCAGAAGCGCCAATGGCCGTTCCATTACCTCCGAGACAGGCTCCTAAAGATAAAGACCACCACATGGGCTCGAGATTACCAAATACACTTGGGTTCAACTTTTGCATGGATTCAATAACAGGAATCATAGTCGCTGTATAGGGAATATTATCGATGAAAGCGGAAGCAAATCCCGAGATATTTACCACAAAGACTTTCGCAAGCTGATATGAACCATGGGAGAGTGCGAGTATGTGACCTGCAAGATATTCGAGAAAGCCTGTTTCTTCAAGAGCCCCAACCATTATGAAAAGGCCAACAAAAAATAGTATGGTTGACCATTCCACTTCTTCCAGTGTTTTCTCTACTTCCTTAGCTCTCATTGACAACATTGATACAGAAGCAATCATCAAGGCAATAAAGGAACTTTCAAAGCCAAGGCTCTCTTGGAAAACAAATAGCACTACGGTAATAAATAGCAGCACAATAGAGATGTAGAAATGCCTTTTATTTGTTATCGGGTTACCAGACTGCGTCAACAGGCTATTGTCAACCTTTTTCACCAAAGTTTTTTTGAATACCAGGATCAAAAAAAGATTAACTGATACGAAGATAAATAGAAGTACTGGACCGAGGTTCAAGACAAAATCACTAAAATGTAATTTTGCAGCGGATCCTATCATGATATTCGGCGGATCACCAATCAGGGTAGCTGCCCCACCTATGTTAGAGGCAAATATCTCACCCAAAACAAAGGGTATGGGGTCGATACCTGTCGTGTCAGCAACGGCCAAAGTAATGGGAAGCATGACAAGGATAGTAGTAACATTATCCAATACTGCAGATGTCAAAGCTACGATTATGACAAAATATATATAGAGTTTCAACATATTTCCTTTAGAAAGCTTCAAAGCTTCCAGACCCAAAAATTCAAAAAGGCCACTCTTTTTTATAACATTCACGAAAGTCATCATGCCAATAAGTAGAAAAATCGTATTGAAGTCTATATATTCGCTGTATATGCTGGTGGGGTCGTGAAAGATCCCAAGAAAAACCATAAAGACCGCGCCAAAAAGGGCAATAAGAGTTCTGTGAACTTTTTCGGTAGCAAGAAAAGCATAAGCAATTAGAAAAATGGTAAAGGACAAAATCATTTCTGGGGTCAAGGTTACATCTCCTTCGCAAAGTGCTCACGAGAGAAATTATACAACAAAAGGCAGGATTGATAAAATATTGAGCAGTAACTTATGAAAATAGGGTGTCACGAAAAAAAAGACATTATTTAAATTTAACAATCGAAAAATATATTGCTATAATATATAAGTAATATATCAAATTATGCACTTGAAGTTAACGAGATGATGTAAGAAAACCGAGTCATTGAAAATATTTTTCGGTTATTATCAGAATGTTTATATCAGTTTTTCAGATTATCCTTAAGCTATATACGAGTCATTCACCGAATATGACACGAATTCTGCGCACACTTTGTTTTATTACGACCTAGAGGAGCATTAACATTCAAAGGGGGTGTCAAATGATATGAAACTCAAAACATTGGTTGTTATACCAATACTAATTTCTTCGTTATTCTTTGGAGCCGCAAATATCGATCAAGCAATAGACAGTGGAATCGCGTTTTTACGGAATAATCAAGACCCAAACGGCACGTGGTTTTATAATGATATCTTAGTCAGTCATGAGATTATCGAATCGCTCGTAAGCGCTTTTGGCGTTGAGTGTGTGAATGACATGGCTGTGAATTTTGCAGAATACGTGATCAAGAGTATTGAACCACAAACCGCATTTCTTTCATACGACTATCTCTTCAAACTCGATGATTTGAATTTGCTCAGCGAATATATGTCGTTGAACCTGGCTTATAAAATCTTGGGTAAGCCAAACCTGAAGTTTGAGTTGAAAATCGACAGGCTTATCCTCAAGAAAGAATCAGAGATACTTTCCATGCAAAACTCAGAATTCTTACAGGTTTTACGCTTTTTAACCATAGGTAAGTTTGTACTCACTCCAAAAATAGCCGAGAGAGCATTATTCATGCTCGAAAAAGAAGAAAATGTGAAAAGGTTGGAATGCTATTACCTTTTGAAATATGGTTATCCTGTTTCTGAAGAAACGATAAATAGTATCGCTGAATATATGAAATCAGAAGTAGAAAAGTGCAAGAAAGAAAAAGGCACAATTTCCGAAGGCAAACTGACACAGCTTGCCCTTGGAGCAATAATTCTAAGCCTTGGAGAATCGGATAATAGCATAACCAAAGAAATCATCGATTTCTTGCTGTCAAAGCAGAACGAAGACGGAAGCTGGGGAAACAGCGAGGAAATTGTGACAACATTCATGACAACTGCTCTTGTTTTAGAAGCTCTGGGGTATTTTGGAGATTAGTGGATAATCACGCAAATCCCACTAAAAGGTTTTGAAAGACTAAGGTTCTATAAACCTTCACGAGTTGGAAAATAGATTGGTCGAAAACCATAAAAGACCTGATCACTTTTCCCAAATCAATGCTAACAAGCATCTTACAAGCCTTCAGATAAACTCTTTTGAGGAAGAGCATGTACGCTTTTTTATACTTAAAAAAGAGAGAGCCTTTCGGCTCTCGATTTTATTCCTTAACAATCCTGATCCCAAATTCATCGGCATCAATGGTTATTTTATCGCCCTCATTTAGTGTTCCATCGATTATCATATCGGCGATGGGAGCTTCGACTTCTTTTTCAATTACACGTCTCACAGGTCTTGCGCCAAAGAGCCTGTCGTAACCTTTTTGTGCCAAATAATCTACGGCTTTTTCTGTGATTTCTGCTTTGATGCTTTGTTCATAGAGCCTTTCAAATACCTCTTTCATCCTGAGTCCCACGATTTTTGACATGACTTCTTTATCCAGTGTTTTGAAGAAAACAATGGCATCAAGCCTATTGATGAATTCGGGTTTAAATGTCTTTTTTAGCCTGAGTTCAACTTTTGCAAGCACTTCATCGTTTATGTCTTCGGAAACTAGTTCTTCCGAAGCGATATTGCTTGTCATGATCAAAATAGTGTTTGCAAAACTGACTGTTTTACCCTTTCCGTCAGTAAGTCTGCCATCATCCATAATCTGGAGCAAAAGATTGTGCACATCAGGATGGGCCTTTTCGATTTCATCCAGTAAAATCACGGAATAAGGTTTCCTGCGAACCGCTTCTGTTAATTGTCCACCTTCTTCATAACCAACGTATCCTGGAGGAGCTCCTATTAATCTCGATACAGTGTGTTTTTCCATGTATTCGGACATATCAAGCCTTATCATAGCGTTCTCGCTTCCAAAAAGTATGTAAGCCAATGTTTTAGCAAGTTCGGTCTTTCCGACTCCGGTTGGTCCCATAAAGAGGAAAGATCCCCATGGCCTGTTTTTAGCTTTTAACCCTGCTCTTGCCCTTTTTATCGTACTTACAACAACATCCACTGCTTCATCTTGATCTATAAATCTTTCATGAATCAACTTCTTGAGGTTCTTCAGCTTTTCCCTCTCAGCTTCAAGCAATCTTCCGGCTGGGATCCCCGTCCACTGCTCGATTATGGAAGCAATAATGTCTTTCGTTACACTCTTGGCGTTCTTAGAAACATTCTCTTGCCAGTTTCCCTTTTTTTGTTCGTATTCGCCTTTTATGCGCTCATACTCTGATTTCAATTCTGCCGCTTGTCGATATTCACCTCTCTGAACCAAATCCGAAATTTGTTCATCGAGTTGGGAAAGCCTTTTTTCGAGCTTCCTTATTTCTTCGGGTATGTATCCGGCTTGAAGTCTAACAAAAGACGCCGCTTCATCGATTAGGTCTATGGC
>NZ_CEYIHJ010000047.1:4111-11642 GCF_982836095.1 Kosmotoga sp. | reverse complement strand
AAATCTACTGGAAAAGGGAACGTTGCCTCAAAAATAAATCTACTCGAAAAAAAATAACATTTAAAAACCCTGATGATCAGCTAAATATACGATTTCGCTGAGAACTACTTCAAGATAATGTCGAATTAGAGAACTTTCATGCTAAAATCAAAAGTTAAGAAGAAATAACCGGAGGTAAGTAATATGTTGCGTGAAAGTACCAATGGTGAAGTTGAAAGATTATCCAAACGATTTTTTTCAAAGGTTCATCTTGATGTTCTTGATATGATCGATGAGCTAATCATAATCTTTCTTATCGATTCTGTGGAAAGGCCTGGGCAAATTATTTTTGCCAACAAAATGGCTGTGAAACTTCTTGGATACTCTCTTGAAGCCTTGCAAGAAAAAAGCTTTTACGAACTGGCAAAAAATATTCCCATAGATGACAAATTCAGCGAAAAAAAGATGTTCAATTGCGAACTTATTGCATTTTCTGGTTTGCGCTTAGCTTTTTTAAGCTCTTTGAGTTTTATGGAACATTCTGGAAGGAGCATGGGTGTATTTATTGGTAAAGATAACAGCAAAACAAAGAGGCTATTGAAAGAATTGCAGTGGAGAGTCGATTTTGAAAGCCTTATAGCCAAAATTTCTTCTATGTTTATCGGCTCATTCGACTTTGATAATGCCGTGAATAAAGCCCTTGCGGAAATTGGCATTTTCACAAGAGCTGATAGGGCATATCTTTTTCTATTTAACGAAGATGAGAAGAGCATGTCAAATACTCACGAGTGGTGTGCTGAAGGAATAAAGCCAGAAAGGGAAAGGCTTCAAAACCTTCCAATTAATATGTTCCCATGGTGGATGCGTAAATTGAGAGCTGGAAAAACACTTAACATTGAAGAAGTGGCAAAATTACCCGAGGAAGCCTCGGCTGAAAAGGAAATTCTTCAGGCTCAAAACATAAAATCTCTCATAGTTCTTCCTATTTTTGTTGGAGAGAAACTTATGGGATTTGCTGGATTAGATGATGTGGCTCGGGACACCCCATGGCAAGAAAGCGACATAAAGTTGTTGAGAATTTTTTCGGAAATCTTATCAAGAGCTTTTGAAGTGAGTCGTTTCAAATAAAAAAAGGGGCTTACGCCCCTTATGAATTGAAGCTTGAAATGATTTTCCTGAGCTTTTCTTCAAGCGTTCTATAAGAAAGGTGTTGTTGCCCGATTGAAAAGTTTTTTTCAGCCTTGCGCTTATACTCTTTCCCGTTCTTCAGCAATTCTATTGCTTCTTTTGCGGCTTTCACAATTTTCTCTCTTGGGATTTCAACATAGCTTGTGCCACTTCTTTCTGCGTATTGTGCTCCAAGGCTTATTACTTCAAAACCCAGCGGCTTGATATCGGTCAAATACACTGGATATTCAAAAACAATCATGTTCTTTTTTGAGAAAAGGGCTTCAAGGAATTGGTTGCCCCAACCTTCAAGAATACTGGGATAGGTAATCATGTCTGCAACCACATACATATCCCAAAGCGAGTACATTTTCTCGTCTTTATGCTCTTGCCTTCCAGCACCCATTATTTGATTACACCATATAACTTCTACCCCTTCTTTTGCAGCGATTTCCCTGAGAAAGCTGTCGTAATTTGTCGCTGTTTCAATGAGTCCTGGCATGAGCATTACAATCCGATCATCAGCTGTGAACTTCCGACCATCATAAAGAGTTCCATAAAGCTCCTCACGCCTTCTGCTCACTTCGCCAACTACTTCTATCGCCAACTCTATGGCTTTTCTATCTGTAACCCGTGTGGCTTGTAAAAACACTATATCATTGGCTGAAATACCCAGTTTTTCTCTAAGGTCCCGATTGAACTCATCTGGTTTCCAAAGTGGTTGCTCAAAGTCAAACACATTTGGAATAACCGTTGAATCGAGACCTTTCCTTTTTAAAAGTTCCTTTCTTGCAATTTCGTTTATTACTACCTGCTTTATATTTCTGTCTTTTGGAGGATAATATTTTTCAAGGCATTCTTTTACAAAACCACAAGTCGGTTTGCTTAGTACAGTCCTTTCCCAGTAAAAATCGTGGTTGTGTGCTATAGCTTTTAGCCCCAGCTTTTTAATAACTTCTGCAAAAGCAATTGCCACCGGTAAAGCCACCCCCAGTGAAAATATGTTGTTGGGGACGATAACTTCAATGTTGTTCTTTTCAACAGCGTTCGTGAGCTTTTTTTCAATGATCATAGCTTCACTCAAGATGTCTTTTTTAAATTCCTCTTCATTGGTATAATCCTTTAATTCTCTATAAGCGTTATATTCTATTTTCTTGAAGCGTTCACTATGAAAACTCATTTCGGGAATGTATATTTCACCGTAATTCGGTGTACCGGAGATGAAAAAAACTTTATGTCCCATTCTCTCCAAAACTTTTCTCCATTTCTCCATCTCCAGAGATACTCCATCAGTTTCACCAACTCTAAAATGCGCAAGGCCAATATTCATCTGGGCAACTCTCCTTTGTCAAAACTAATTTGTTTTGAGTCTTTCTTCAGTGTCTATATCAAAAAACATGACACGCTTTTCGTCAAATGAAATGTTGATAGTTTCATCCGGTGAATATTTCGGAAAAGATGGCGCAACTATCTTCATGATTTTTCCATTTAACTCTATTGCAACCACCTGATGAGAACCTTGAGGTTCAACCACAAGCACCTTTTCCTTGAAAACTGTTTCTCCACTGTTGATCTGAATGCTCTCGGGTCTGATTCCCATTATCAGTTTATCCTTATCGTAATCCTTTAAGTATGAAAGCAGCCGCTCGTTTAATTTGAAGTTGAATGAAGGATGAACAAGGAATGTTTCCCCTTTATCTCGCTTTATTTCCATTTCAAGAAAATTCGTTGGAGGAGTGCCTATAAAACCAGCTACAAAAATATTTGTACTATTGAAATATACATCATCTGGTGTACCAATCTGTACAATTTTTCCATCTTTCATAACCACAATTCTATCCGCCATACTCATAGCTTCTGATTGGTCATGAGTTACGAAGATAGTAGTAGCCTCAGTTTTATGATGAATGGCTTTTAGCTCTGTTCTCATACGCACTCTAAGCTTTGCATCAAGGTTGGAAAGTGGTTCATCCATCAAAAAGAGTTTAGGCTTCACCGCTATTGCCCTGGCAAGTGCAACCCTTTGTCTCTGGCCGCCTGAAAGTTGTCTTGGAAATCTTTCAAGGTATTCTCCAATGTTGACTAATTCAGCGACTTCTCGAACGATTTTATCGATTCCAGATTTTTCCATTTTCCTTAGCTTAAGGGCAAAGGCTATATTTTCATAAACAGTCATATGTGGCCATACTGCGTAACTCTGAAAGACCATGGAAACGTTCCTTTTTCTCGGTGGCATGTCGGTAACGTTTTCATCATCGATAAGAACCTTTCCCTCTGTAACTTCTTCAAGCCCGGCTATCATTCTGAGAGTAGTGGTTTTACCGCAACCTGATGGGCCAAGGAAAACAATGAATTCCTTATCATTCACCTTTAGATTTACATCTTTTGCACCCCAAACGCTTTTACCATACCTTTTTGAAAGATTTATAAGTTCAAGTGTAGCCATACACTCAGCTCCTTTTTCATAATTTTCTTAGACTTAGACACGCACTCCGCCCCACATTTGGAGTATATATCTCCTTATTATCATGGTGAAGAGGACAGCGGGGAAAGCAAGTGTTACGCTTCCTGCGGCGACGAGATTTATCATGCCTTTTGTTCCAACGAGCGTCTGATAGATGACAACAGGAAAGGTGGGATTGAACTGGGTTAGAACAATGGCTTGAGCAGTTTCTGACCAGCTGCCTATAAAAGCGTACATAGCGCTTGCGGCTAATCCTGGAAGGGCAAGCGGAAGAGTTACTTTAAAGAAAGCTCCCCAACGTGAAGTACCAAAAACCTGAGCAGCCTCTTCAAGCTCCACAGAGATTCCCATGAAAATGCTCGCTGTAATCCATGTGGTCATTCCTATTTGCCCAACCGAGTAAACAAGGGATAAGCCTATCGGTTTATCATAGAAGCCCATCTGAGCAAGAATTATTACCATGGGCATTGCAATTGCGATTCCAGGAAACATCCTGACAAAAAGGACACTCAGTTTCAGCATGTTCTTTCCTTTAAAAACATATCTTGCGAAGGCGTATCCTGCCATGCCACCAATAGAAAGTGAAATAAGAACGGTTAATAGCGCAACTTGAATGCTTCTTAATAAAGCGCCAACAGAATCAGAAGTAACTCTGAAAAAGGTTATATAACTGGCAAAAATGTTTTTGCGAACCTTGAAGGTAACTCCGCCAATTTCACGTAGTTTCTTTTCAATCTGAGCAATTCTTTCCTCTGCCAGGGATTTCTCCTGTGTTTTAACTTCAAGCTGCTTTTCGTAGTTTTCGCGAATTTCCCGAAAAGTTTCGTCTTCGGGGTCTATGAGTTTGAGCTTTTGTTTGGCCTTGACAATATCCCTATTCAACCTGCTTATGTTGATATTTTCTTCTTTTAGCTGTTTTTTTAACTCAGTGATTTGTGCTTTGTTTTGCGCTGTTATCTGATTAAGTTCCTGTATCTTTTCCTCGAGCAAAGATTTTGGAATCTTGCTACTGGTTTTTCGGTTAACAAAATCGATCATTTTCCCCAGATCATCAGAATCAAAGATCGCCGAGAAATCTTTTTTCGATCTACTATATACGCTTATGAGAAAACCACCTGGAATATCATCGGATTGTTGAAGCAAGAAAGTGTTAGAAAAAGCCGGTGCCAGGGCTATTGGCCAGTCATACGCCTCTTGATCTGACATAAACGATATTGATACAAGAAAGTAGATCGGTAATATGATAACCGTAGCTATGCCCGCAACAAATATATAAAAAACAGTGCTTGATATTATTTTTTTCCCTTTTTTTCTCGCCATTAAGCTTCCTCCTTCTTGAAGGCACCGGAGACCTTCAGATAGAGTACGGCCACGATTGAAACAATCATCGCGACTATAACTGAATATGCGAGAGCAATTCTATAGAACCCTAAGAGTTCTTCTTTATAGAAAACAACTTCCTCAAGAAGGACAGGAATCCTTCTGTAACCATAGATCATTACGATAATGAGCCAGACTTGAATTGCAGAAATTATCCTAAGAATCAAGGCAGTTTGAATGCTGGATTTTAGCATAGGCATTGTTATCTTTCTGAGAACAGTTGGTTTATTACCACCAAAAATGTACCCAGCTTCTATCGATTCTTTTGGAATACCCTGAAGGCCTGCAAGTAAAATAACCATCATGAAGGGAATGACCTGCCATGCATCAATGATAATGACAAGCATTAAAGATTGAAATTCATTTCCTGCGAGAAATGGAATCTTTCCATCAGCGGCTATTAAACCGGCCTTATAAAGTAAACTATTCATCCAACCATATGTAGCAAATCCGCTTGACCACATAGCCCCAACAGCGGTAGCGGGTAGTGCCATAGGGATCAAAGCCAAAGAAAGAAACAGGCCAGCCCCTCGAAACTTTTTATTGATAAGTAACGCCAGTCCCAGAGCCACAACAAATTCAATAGTAACGGAAATAGCAACAAAAATCCCTGTGTTGATTATCGCTTTTACGAAGAAAGGATCGCTGAAAATTGTCTTGTAATTTGCCAGTGAAAATGTACTGCTCCCCTCTTCCTGAAAGCTATAAAAAACAGCTGCAAGAACAGGTCTTAACCAGAAAATAGCGTAGTAAAGAATTGTGGGTGTTATCAAAAGGTAGGGAATATACCTTTTGAATTTCGTCGCCGTGATAACCATCACCACCTAATCAAAATTGATTCAAAATAATGGGGGACATAAGTCCCCCCTATTGCAAACAGAAAATGCCTATTACTTTCTAAGAGCGTCGATTTTGAGCTGCATGATCTCGAGGTATTCGGGATCAAAAATACCATTCATGATCATGTTCTTGAAAATGTCATCGTAAACGAGTTTAACCTGACCCCAGTCTTTCCATTTGGGAGCGATGTAAGAAAGGACGCCATTTTTCATGACCATGATAGATTTCTCGATAACTTCATCTTCCACAGTGTCGCCAAGGTAAATGATGGCTTCTTCAACAGTGGGAATGAAGCCTCCTGTCCCTTTGCTGACTTTTAACATGACATCGGGTCTGGTAATATACTCAAGGAACTTAACGGCAAGATCGTAATGTTTTGTTCCCTTGACAATAGCGAGACCACTTGTACCGGCGACCGAACCTCTTCCAGCAGGGCCTTTGGGAACTGGAGCGATTATGAAGTTTGTCGGATCGTTCTTATAGACTTCACCGACTCTAGCACAATGAGCAGCTGCAAGCCAGGCTTCGCCCCTTTTCAGAGGTGGTCTTGAATCATCGTAAGTCATAACAGCTGGCGGGAATGCGTCTACCATTTTGCTCAGTAGATAGAATGCAGCCATGGCACCAGGATTGTCGAGATTTGGCCAGTCAGCGCCGTAAGAAAGACAGATAGCCCCGGCCTGATAAATAAAGGATTTCTTGGGAACTCCGGTTACAACAAATTTCCCTTCGCCTTCGCCAAGAGCTATTGCATTGGCCCACTCTGCTACCTGTTCCCAAGTAAGATTCTGGATGTCTGCGCCTTCCGGAAGGTATGGAAGAGCCTTTTTGTTGGCAATAAAGAGGTAAACATCCGCTCCGATAGGAAGGAAATACCTTTTGCCATTGAAAACTGTCATGGAATCAAGGCCTTTTGAGAAATGCCTGTCAGTCCACTGGGATACGACATCAGTCAGATCAACAACATAACCGTTGTCAACCCATTCGGGCATGTTTGCGGCGTAGGCAATAATTACATCAGTCGTGATATTGCCCGTTTCTTGCTGTAGCTTCACCTGCTCTAATATTTTCTGATCATCGAGAGTGGAGAATTTCACTTCAACGCCATACATTTCCTCGAAAGGTTTGAGGATTTCGTTGATGACAAATTCCTTCTCTGATGGCGGTGTCCAGAGCCTTGACACGACAACTAATGTTTCTTTACCAAATGCAAAAGCTGCAATAGCAACAAGCATAAGAACAAGAAGTAGCTTTTTCATACGTACCCCTCCTTTTAAAAGATAGTTAAAGACAACGTTGTCATAACTGGTACAGAATAAGCTTACTACTGTGAACCTACTTATACAAATGGAATTATAGACTATAATTCACGAATATCCCAGAACAAACGCTTTTATAGCTTATTACGGGCTCAGTTCGAATTTTATAAGATTTCATACTTTTTTTAATTTATACTATAATAATGTAGTCGTAGATGACAATGTTGTCAATAGAGGGTGGTTAAAATGAAAAAGGTTACCATTACAGACATAGCGAAACTCACTGGTTATTCTATAAAAACGGTTTCCCGAGTTATAAATAACGCGCCCAATGTAAGAGAGGAAACCCGCAGGAAAATCTTGCAGGTCATTGAAGAACACAATTACAGCGTTAATCTTCTTGCGAAAGCGCTGAGAAATAGCGAAACCAGAACCGTAATAC